>CAMFSN010000041.1 GCA_945983015.1 uncultured Bacteroidales bacterium | reverse complement strand
ATTAATAAGTTACGTATTATTTGTATAGCTGTTGTAGAGGTATAGTTTTTGTTTTTGTTGAGTTTTTGTGAAAGGTGTTCCGTTGAACTATAAATTGTATTGTTTACTTTTGCGAAGTTAATGACACTAGACAATATGAAGCGTTTTTCTATTTTCATTTTGTTTTTGCTTTTGGCCCAGTCTCTGTGGGCTCAGACCCTTAAGGTCAGCGGTAGGGTTTTCGCAGCAGATGATTCATCCGCTCTGCCTGGCGTGGCTGTAATGGTAAAGGGAAGTTCGAGTGGAACCTCTTCTGACCTGGATGGTTATTACAGCATCTCCGTGGAAAAGGGAAGTACTCTTGTATTTGTATGCTTTGGCTTTGCCGAGAAGGAAGTAGTCGTGCTCGAGTCAAGCGAGTTGAACGTTTATCTGGAGAATGACACTCTTATGATGGACGAGGTTGTGGCCATCGGTTATGGTGTGGTAAAGAAGAGTGACCTTACCGGAAGTGTGGCTTCCGTAAAGGGTGACAAACTGCAGAATGCGCCTGTGTCCGGCTTAGACCAGGCCCTTCAGGGATTGGCTGCAGGTGTGACAGTCAATTCCAACTCCGGACAGCCGGGTGCTGCCGCAGAAGTTCGTATACGTGGTATCGGTACAGTGAACGGGAGTTCACCTATTTATGTGGTGGATGGGGTAATCGTGGACGACATCAATTTCTTGAGCCCAAATGACATCGCCTCCACTGAGATTCTGAAAGACGCTTCAGCCACAGCTATCTATGGTTCCCGAGGTGCTAACGGAGTGATACTTGTTAGTACTGTGAAGGGAGGGAGTACAGATGGTAAGGTAAACGTCAGTTTCGATGCTTATGCCGGTGTACAGAATCGCTGGAATAAGCTCTCCTTAATGAATTCACAGGAATTTGCCAGCTATCTCGCGGCTAATTCCGGTAATCCTGCTCAGCTCAGCACCCTTCAGAGCAAGGGAATTGATGCTTGGGTCAGGAGTTTTCTTATAGGAAAGTCAAATTATTATCCTTCAAATCTGGATTACTCCAAGGTAGATACTGACTGGCAGGATGTGGTTTTCCGCCCTGCTCTGGTTCAGAACTATCACCTTAGTGCCAATGGCGGGACTGAAAAGAGCAACTGGAGTATGAGCGCCAGTTACTTTGATCAGGAGGGTACCATTATCGGCTCCGACTACCAGAGACTTAGTCTCAGGATGAATTCCGCCCATAAGCTCAATGACTGGATCAAGGTCGGGGAGAACCTGAACTTTATGACTTCCCAGGGCAGGAACGCTATGAATAATAATTCTTCCCCTGGAGCATCTGTGCTTTCCGCCGCCATCGCTATGGCTCCTTGGGACCCTGCCCGTTATCCTGACGGAGCGAAGAACTCTTTAGGCGAAGACCTTTCCGGCAGAATCAGTGCCGCTTCCAATTTTAAGAATGTCACCAATCCTCTCTCTATGGTGGAACACTCCCATCCTCTGGATATTACAGAGCGTTGGGTAGGCGACATTTACCTGGAACTTACTCCTATTAAGAATCTTATCTTCAAGACTGACGTCAGCCTGGATCTGACGAATACCCGTCATCGTCTTTTCAAGGATGCCTACAAGTACTCCGACTATGATAAGATGGATATGAATTTTCTGGAGAAGAGTATGGGCCGCTATCAGACTATGATAGTGGAGAATACTTTGACCTATATGTTTGACTTGGGCAAGAACTCCTTTAACCTTATGCTCGGCCAGACTGCTGAAGAATACAACTACGAGACTCTTTCGGGTTCAGGTTCTAACATATTGGTTCCGGTGGAGACGAACTGGTATCTTTCCCAGACCACTAAGAACCGTAATGAGGCAGGGGATAGTGCCGGCAGGACCAGAAGGTTCTCTCTGCTGGGTAGAGTTCACTACTCTTATGACAGCCGCTATATGTTGACCCTGAATTTCAGGGCCGATGGTTCCAGCAAGTTTAAGGAGCACACCTGGGGATATTTCCCATCTCTTGCCGCCGCGTGGAGACTTTCAAAAGAGGATTTTATGCAGGATTTCTCTTCATTGGATGATCTGAAACTGCGTTTTGGCTGGGGTAGGATAGGTAATGACAAGATATCTGAGAATGCCTTCCTGCTGACTATGTTCAATGAAGGCCCTACTTTCGTGGGCTATCCTTTAGGAAAAGTGCCGCAGATCGCCACCGGCGCCACAATTCTCACCTATGTGAACGATGGCGGAAAGTGGGAGAGTACCGAGCAGATTAATGCCGGATTGGATTTCGCCTTCCTCGGGAACAGGCTCACCGGTAATGTGGATGTCTTCAAGAGAGACACCAAGGAGATGCTTCTTAAAGTCAGCGCTCCTGCCCACGTGGGTAATCGCTATAGCGCCACTGCAAATGTCGGGCAGGTCACAAACGCCGGAGCCGAGCTCAGCCTCAGTTGGAAAGATCAGATAGGAGAATTGGCATATAATGTGACGGCGAATTTCTCGTACGTGCACAATGAGCTGACTAAGCTCAATGGGGGTGAGCCGGTTTGGGGAGACCACACTGTCTGTGATGAGGGCTATCCTCTCTACACCTTCTGGGGTTATAAGTACGATGGTCTGTACCGCTCCGAGGAGGAGATTGCCGAGCATCTTTGGGCAGAAGGGGCTGCTTTGGGATACAAGGTGGGAGATGCCCGTTACATAGACTTGAACAAGGACGGAAAGATAGACGAAGAGGATAAGACCGATCTGGGTAATCCATTCCCTGATTTTTCATACGGCTTTAACTTCGGTGCTGAATATAAGGGTTTTGACCTTCAGCTTTTCCTTCAAGGAGTCTGGGGAAATCAGATTTACAACGCTCTTCGTCTTCGCACCGAGGGAACTGGTAACGAAGCCACTTTGAGTACCACTATGAGGGATGTGTGGAGTGAGTCGAATCCTAATGGAACTATTCCTGTGGCCAATTCTAATCCTATGAATACGGAGAATAACAGCCGTTTTGTAGAAGAAGGCGCATATCTTCGCTTGAAGACTTTGCAGTTAGGCTATACTCTGCCTTCAAGTCTGAGTTCCAAACTTTCGATGTCCAGATGTAGGATTTATCTGAGTGCGAACAATCTTTTCACCCTCACCGGATATACCGGCTATGACCCTGAAGTGGGTGGAGGCGTGGATTATGGCAACTATCCTCAGTCCCGCACCTTTATGCTTGGGATCAATGTCAACTTTTAATTCGGATTTGCTATGAAAACAAGATATTTTATTATTTGGCTTGCAGGACTTTGCCTCTGTTCTTGTAATGACTGGCTTAGGGAGGACGGCCCTATGACCAACCGCGTGGAGGATTATTTTACTAGTGCTGAGACGGCCGTTCAGGTGGTCAATGCCGCTTATGTTCCGCTGATGTGGGAGTATCAGGGTACCTATTATTCGGAGTTTTTTATAGGCGACATTCTGTCAGACGACGCCTTGAAGGGTGGCCAGAATCTCGCAGATATGTCTGCTTGCTATGACTTGGAAAACTTCCGTGCCATTTCCAATAACGAGATAGTCCTTCAGTATTATCGTGCCAAATATCAGGGAGTGGCCAGAGCGAACCTGGCTCTGGAGCAAGTCTCTCAGATGGAGGTGGATGAAAGCTTGACTCAAACTTTGAAAGACAGGCTTCTGGGAGAGGCTTATTTCCTGAGGGCAAACTATTATTTCTCTTTGGTCCGTCTCTATGGCGGAGTGCCGCTGGTCACTTCTCCTATATACAGTGCGGGTAATTGGAAGCAGCCTCGCGCCAGCGTGGGCGAGGTTTATGCCCAGATCTTTTCCGACCTGCAGAAAGCTGAGTCCCTGCTGCTTAACAAAAGTGCCCTTAGCGCTGAAGACTTGGGACGTGTGACCAAGGGAGCTGCCCAGGCTATGCTTCTCAAGGCCAATCTTTACTATGCTGACTATCTTCGTAACAGCGGCGCTGACGGCTCGAATTACTATTCCGATGCCTATGCTGCAGGAAAGCGTTTCCTGAGTGAGCAGGCCGGCGAATATTCTCTCTGCCCGGATTATGCTGACAATTTCACCCTTGAGGGAGAAAACGGTCCGGAATCCATTTTTGAAGTTCAATATATGGCAGAAGGCACCTCTGATTACGGCCAAGGCAATGGTTTTTCCCGTGGCACTTTCGCCACTATCCTGCTTCGCTCCCGCTCGAACGCTTTCTCTTCTGTCGGCTGGGGCTTCAATCATCCTACTCAGAACTTGATAGATGAGTTTGAAGCAGGAGATCACAGGCTTGCTTCCTGTGTCTATACTCCTAGCTCCGATCAGATAGTGAACCCTGTGGAAGAAAGCTATTTGGGTAACCCTAACCTCTGCGTGAAGAGGGCCCTTATGCAGGGGTCAGACTATATGGTTTTGGAGGACAGTCACGACTCCCGTTCCCCAATCAATATGATAGTCATTCGTCTGGCGGATGTATATCTGCTTTACGCCGAGGCTGCCCTTCGTAGCGGGGACCTCTCTGATGCCAAACTCTATCTGGAGAAGGTGCGTGAGCGCGCCAGGGGCTCCGAGGACATACTGCCTGCTTTCCCTGCTTATAAGTTGCCAGATTACACTAATGCTTATGCTCTTCACCAGCTTCAGGATAATTCCGAAGACTTGATGATGGCTATTATGCACGAAAGGCGAGTGGAGTTGGCTATGGAGAGTCATCGTTGGTACGACCTCTGTCGCTGGGGCATAGTCTCCGATGTGATGAACGCCTATGCCGCTGCCGAAAGTGAGGAGGTCAGGGCTCATATCAGCCCCTTTGTCAAAGGTAAACACGAACTGCTGCCTATTCCTGTGGAAGAAGTCAGGCTGGGTGGCATAGAACAGAATCCAAATTATTAATAAATAACCAATTAAAAAGTATTGATTTTATGAAAAAGATTTTTTCCTTTTTGATGGCAGCTAGCCTGTCACTCGCTCTTTTCTCATGTCAGAAGGATAATAATTCTACCAATGATGGTAGCCTTAAGGATGACGAGGAGAATACTGGTGGAGATGAGAACGAAGGTTCCTCTCTTAGTGGTTCCGAGTATGTAGTTTTAACTCTGGATGAGTACACTGCTAAAGAACTTGGAAGCAAGATAAAGGCTAACTACGGTCCGGATGAAGTAACCCGTTTCCTTTATGTTTGGGAAAAAACCTACAACGGAGGCACCTGCTCCGGACTTAACTGCTACGGACAGGCCGCAGCGTGGACATCCCTTGTAGTAACCGATAAAGGCTGGTCCGGCGCCGGCTGGGTCAACAAAGAGGAGACTCCTGCTTTTGTTGCTTCGACCTCCGAGCTTGCAGACTGGAAATTCCATATCGCTTACAAGGGTCCTGCAGGAAAAGCACACATCATTATCCTTACCTGGAATGACGCTACATATAAGTTTGCCATCGGAAACGGTCAGCTTGAGGACAACGGCGTAGCCTACACTGCCATCGCTCCGGTCAGCGGAACTTTCGAACCAAATGTATGGAACGAGTATGAAGTCAGCCTCGCTGATGCAGGTTTGGACTACACTCAGACCGGAAAGTCTGACAACATCGTTTCCGTTCTTAGTGGTGGCGTACAGGGTACTACCCTCGATGTAGATGCCATTTTCTTCTATAAGAAGTAGTTTTTCTGAATACTACAGGCTATGATGTTCAAAAATATATTTGCGGCAATAGCTGTAGCATTGATGGTCAATGCCTGTGAGTCCTTCGGTTCCATTCATATCGATTTGAATGGGTCCGAGGACTCCTCGCAGAATCAGGACCAGGATCAAGGTGATTCCGGAGTCAAGACTCCTTCTCAGGCAGGTTCCTCTGCCGTCAAGGACGGGTATAAGCTGGTCTGGGAGGATCTTTTTGACGGCACTTCCCTGGATTCTTCCGTATGGAACGTAGAGGTGAACGGAGATGGAGGCGGTAACAACGAACTCCAGTACTACCGTGCCGAAAACGTGTCTGTAGGAAAGGATCAGCAGAGTGGTCGTAATTGTCTTATTCTTACTGCTAAAAGAGAAGCCTATGCTAACAAGGCCTTTACTTCCGGAAGAGTGAACTCCAGGAATAAGAAGGCCTTTAAATACGGAAAAATGGAGGCTCTTATCAAACTCCCTTCTACGGCTAACGGCCTCTGGCCGGCTTTCTGGATGATGGGTAATGATTTCGATCAGGTCGGCTGGCCTCGCTGCGGCGAAATAGACATTTTGGAAATGGGCAATGCCGCTGGAATTGCTGCCGGAACTCAGGACCGCTATTTTAACGGAGCCTGCCACTGGGGTTATTACAAGGATGTTGGAGGCGGCAATTGGGCCTATCCTAATTATGCCAAGGCCAGCACTTGCAGCTATAGCCTTCAGGACGGTGAATTTCATCTCTATACCCTAATCTGGGATGCCTCGCTTTTGAAGATGTATGTGGATTATGACAAGAATCCCGGGGCTGCCCCATATTTCGAGATGGGAATTACTTCTAAGGATGATGACTGGGGGACCGGATACTATTTCCACCACGATTTCTTTTTCCTCTTCAATCTCGCTGTAGGTGGCAATTTTACCGGAATTCATAATGCTTCCGCCATCACTGCCCTTCCTGTGGGAGCCGAGGCTTCGATGTATGTAGATTACGTAAAAGTATATCAGAAGTAATTGTATGAAAGTAAATACCATTTTTACTTTACTCCTTTCCCTTTGTGCCCTCTCCGCCTGCAATAAGGATGAGGGCACGATTGGGACTGCGCTTGATTATCAGAGCCTTCAGGCTAAGAGTCTTAAGCGTGGGGTAAGTTTCAGTTTCTCTCAATTGCCTGAGAATGACATCACCTTGCTTGCCCCTGGTATCAGTTGGTCCTATAACTGGGCAGTGAACACCTCGAATGAGGCATTCAGCTATTTTGAGCACTTCGGTCTGGATTATTGCCCTATGATATGGAATGCCAATTGGCAGGAATCCAGCCTTCGCTCTTTCAAGCAGGCACATCCGGAGTGTGAGTATCTGTTGGCCTACAATGAGCCTAACCTTACGGATCAGGCCAATATGGTTCCGTCGAAGGCAGCGGAGGACTGGCCTCGTCTGGTATCCATAGCCAAGGAACTGAATATGAAGATAATAGCTCCGGCTATGAACTACGGAACACTGGCGGATTACAATGACCCTTGGAAGTGGCTCGATGAGTTTTTTGCCCAGCCTGGGGTAAGCCTTGAGGATGTGAGCGGAATAGCCATCCATTGTTATATGGGCTCGGCAGCATCTATGAAAAACTATTTGGATAAGTTTAAGAAATATGGTAAACCCATTTGGCTCACTGAGTTCTGCAATTGGGCGAATAACAATATTTCTATCGAAGCTCAGATGGAGTATATGGTTCAGGCTGTGAATCTTCTGGAGGCTGACCCAGATGTCTTCCGCTATGCCTGGTTTATTCCTCGCGGCAATGGCGATGCTCAGTGCCATAACTCTCTGCTTCAATCTACCAAGCCTTTTGGGATAACTGATCTGGGCAGGGTTTACATTAATCTCTCCACTCAGGATCCGGATTTGTATTATACTGTAGGTCAGGTGATTCCGGCTGAGCATTACAGATTTGCGAGTGGAAATCTGCAAGTTGCGGTCTGCAGTGATGAGAAGGGGATTCTGGAGGTTAAGAACCTTAAAAAGGACATCGTGCTCGATTATCAGATCGACTTGCCTTCGGATGGAACTTATACTTTGGAGTTAAGGTACAATTCCTATTACGAGAGTCCGATCAGAATTTCTTTGGATGGGGAGTCTCTGGGAATTTTGGATTTGGCTAATACGAATTATGCCTGGTCTAATATGACGGTTAAAATTCCTTTAAGTAAGGGAAAACATAGGCTTTCCTTGACTGGAACGAGCGCTTTCCCTGTGAAGTTGAATTGGTTGAGAATAACTAATAACTAATATGAATATTATGAAAATGAAAAAAGACAAAAGGGAGGGATATGTCTCTCCTGAGTTGGAGGTAACAGACCTCCATCTCGAATCTGTGCTTTGTGCTTCCGAGCCTTGGTATAAACAGGGAGGTCAGGGAGATTTTGATTATACTATTGAGGAAGAAGATAGTTGGATTTAAAAACAGTGTGGATATGAAAAAGAATAATATGTTTTTGTTTGCTGCACTGTCGATAGCAGCGCTCGCAAGCTCTTGTCAGAAAGAGAACGAACTTGCTCCATCTCAGAAAAATGAGAAGATAAGTGTTATCGTAAGCCTGGGTGATCAGACCAAGGGCTTTTCCGACACCAAGGGTGTTACCTGGGAAGTCGGGGATCAGATTAAGTTCGCCGACGACGGAGGCGTCAAGTTTACTTCAGCAGAATTGACTTCTGAGCAGATCTTTGATAATGGTCACACTGCCAAATTTACTTTCGATGCCAGCCTTATCGCGGCAGACAGAACCGGTTGGTTCTGTTCAACCAAATGCCATCCAACCAATGCTACTGAAGTAGAGTTTACCCTGGGAGCCGATAACGGCAATGTATTCACTCAGGATGAGGCCGGAGAGATGAACAAGAGGTATCTCTTCCTGCATAGTGGTACAGGTCTTGTTTCCATTAAAGCGGGTGTGAAGCCTACCATCACGATGGATGTGGCCGGAACTATCCTCAGGGTATTGCCATATACCAGCAAGTACAATGATGAGAAAGTTCTCTCTGTAAAGTTCGAATCGAATGACAAGGTGGTAGGAACTGTGGGATATGATAGAGGTGCTGGCACCTACAAGTCTGTTACCGAAGTTAATCCTAACGAAGTTAATCCTAACGAAGGAGGATGGAAAGCTTATAAATTTGTTCAGGCTACTCTGGGTGCCGCTTTCTCTTTGGAAGGAGTTACAGATGCAGAGCACAGCAAGGGTATTTATATGGCTATTCCTGCCACCAAAGCGGATGCCCCTCTGAATGGATACAAATACACCGTCGAGACCGACAAGGCTATCTACACCTTCGATGCTATGGATAAGACTATGGCAGTAGGAAATAATGTGGTGAAGAATGTGTATTTGAATTTGGATAGGGATAATGTAACCAGAGTTGAAGGCGAGACAGGTTATTTAAAGTATACTGGAGCTTTGTTGAATTCAACTATACCAGCAGAAGGGTGTATAGATGCTGATGTGGCCTATTTAAAAGCAATGGTTTCGACAAATGGAGTTGATTATTTTGATAGACTCAATGCTGAGAATGAAGCTTTCTATGATAAGATTACCTTTACATATGCTGATTCTTCAACAGGTGAACCTGTGACTTGGGTGAATGTTAAATACAATAAGGGTGGTGATTACTGCCATTGGTTATTAACCGCAGAGGCTAATTCTGAGTCAGTGGAACGTTCAGTTGATGTGACAGCACATTTATCTGATGTTAAAGGTTATGCGATAGGCGAAACAAATACTCATACTTGGAAGTTTACTCAGAAAGCAGCGGGTGCAAAGAAGACAGTAACATATTATCTAGGAATTTCAGACGCTATTACTATTGAATCCTCATCTTTGACTAATTATAATTCCGGATATTGTTTGTTACAATATGATGGATCGATTGTTCGAGATTGGGAAGATGTAAATAGTTTATATGCTAGATCAATTTTTAAGTGTGTAAGTGAGGCAAATTATTTGGCTAAGAATTATGAAACTGACATTGATTGGATAAGTTGTGCATATCCAAGAAATGGTGAAAAAATATCTGATGCTACTTGGATGTTGACTGCTAAGGAGAACACTGGAAAAGAAAGAGTTGCTTATGTAGTATGTGTGTTGCCAGAAGACGATAATTTCATTCTTCCTGAACCTCGCGCTCTTAAGGTGACTCAGAAGGCTGGCCTGAAAGTAGAGGCTACATTGACTAATGTATATAAGGAGACAGTCCCTGCAGCGGGCGCTACCATCGATAATGCCGCTACCCTCGCTCTTACTGTAAACGGAGTGCCTCAGGGAGATGTCGCTGCAGCCATTAGAACTTACGGCATCGACGTGACAGCTGACAATGGCGCCACCGCAAGTGTAGCCGCTGACGGTACTGTCACCCTCACCGTTCCGGAGAACAGATACAAGAACGGAGGCATTACCTACACCCTCTCTGTAAAATCCAGCAGCGGCACCCTCGCTTCCGCCACCATCAATCAGGCCGAAGGTACAGAGGAGAGTGGTTCTGCATCTCATACATTCAGTTATGATATTTATAATAATGCCGCTAATGGATCTAAGGGTACTGGCTTTAACAAGGAGGTTCTCGATGCAGGAGTATGGTATAGAGCAGAGAATATTACGATTGATGGAAAAAAGTATAATCCAGGACAAGATATGAAGGATCTCTGTGCAAATGAAGAGTTAATCAATGCACTTATCGCACAGATATTTAGTTTTGGTGAGATTACATCGGAAGATACTCAAGTGCCAGGAACTGATCCTCTTACAACAAATCCTGAGTCTTTCGTGAAATTGGAGGCTTGGACAGATGGTGGTGCTGCAGTATATTTCAAGATTGTATTCTTGAATGAAAATACTACAGGTGTAAGAAGAACAATCAAGATAATTACAAAGGATGAAGATGGTACGGTCACTTCTACTATAGTATATTTCCAGAATGCGTAGTAGATATATTATTGTAATATAATTATTGAAGGCGGCTGATTTTTGATGTGAACCCTAAAAGTTGTAAGGTTTTACATAAATGAGTCACTCTACTGATAAAGAGTCCGGTGTAAAGCCGGACTCTTTTTTGAAATCTAGACCTCAGACAATCGCACAGTAATTCTCCCGAATCCACATCGAGAACAGGCGATTGCTGATGTAGTAACTATTATCTTCCCGGGTTATGACCTCCTCATCATATAGTTGTCTGGCAGAACTCTGTACAGTGCTTGGACTTTTCAAAGCGTGTCTGCGGACAAAAGCCATGGACGTAATAGCATCAGCTTTTCCCTCCTTGGCAATGGCAATTAACAACTGTTTCTGAGAATTCGAATAGGTTCTGAACTGCTCTTCAAAAGCCTTTTCGCCAAGTTTTATCACATAGTCCAGTGCCTCATGGTACTGCACCGGTGTCAACACTGCCTCATTGGAAGCATACATTTCATTGAGTATTCTCTGAACATACCACGTGTGTCCGTCAAAAGTCTTGTACAATTCGTCAAAACATCCCTCCGTCAAGCTGCGTCCAGCATTATGAAAATGCTTCTCGGCGAAGCTGAAATACTCATCCTTATCTATGGCTTCAAGGTACAATGGCACACAACTTTGATAGAACGGCTCAGATGGAGAATTGAACAATTTCTCCATCATTCGCCTTTTGCTTCCAGCAAAGATAAACGATGTATTCCGGCATCTTTGGACATAAGTCCGAAGTAAGGCAAGGGTATTCTTTTCCGGATAATCAGCAATCTGTTGAAATTCATCAATAGCCACTATGCACGGTTGAGGTGAAGCCTCAAGATACTCGAAAATTTCTTCAATAGACTCTAACGGATGGCTGATTTCTCCCAAAGATAGGTCAAAGACCAACTGGCCTGTTACCGGATCCATCTTCACACCTGGTCTGAGGGATTTAACCACATCCACGAAAGACTCCAAAACCCTCTCCCCGGTAGTCTTGCTCTTTCTAATGATTTCCCTGCTCAGCATCATCACCATTTCCTGAAGGGAATTCGTTGAGTACAAATCAATAAGGAATGACTTGTATCTCGCATTGATACCTGGCTGACTTAAGAAATGGGATATCAATCCGGTCTTTCCCATCCTCCTTGATGAGATAAGCACCGTGTTTCGGCCATTGACAACATTAGATTCAATTGTGCTCGTTTCTCTTTCACGATCACAAAAATACTCGCTGGAGATATATTCTCCCGTTATAATAAATGGATTCATCAATATCTGTTTTTTACAAATATAGTCAAATTATTTAAAGTTGAATAATTCAGCCTTAAATAATTTAAAGTTGAATAATCCGTAACCTGGCTCCTCCACGGTCTAATTATTACAGTCATAACGTCATCTTTAGTTTTTCATTGTCCTGGAGCCTCGCATTTTTGCAATATCTGTGAAGGTCAGATTGGGTGCCAACGCGAGCGAAAATAAGGCGTTTACTTAAGAGAGGGAAGCAAAATTGTGATTCGATAATAATTAGTATTTTTGCAGGCTATGATGAATGTCTTTAATCCGGAGCACGAGCAGTGCCTCTCGAATGGGAACAGGAATTATTGCCCTGATTTATCCTCGCAGAAATTCGCGCAGGATTGTGCCTCCATTATGCGTTTTGGCGGTTCTGAAGAAGATATCAATGTCTGGGGATGGGACCTGGTAATCAAGCACAGGCTTTTGAATCAGGGAGTTCCGGAGGAAAAACTACCTAGTGACGAATACCTCGACTTGATCCGAAGGCTTGCCCACCGAAGAGAATCTGTGAAACTTGGCATATATCTGTCGGAAAGGCTCGAAAGTCCGTATTTCAGCTTTCCGGCGCAAAGGGAAGTAAGGACTCTGGAGGAATTGGCAGAGTTTATAAATCAGAATGGAGACGTGATGGTGAAGTCTCCCTGGTCCTCAAGCGGAAAGGGTCTGAGGCGCCTCTATAAGGGACAGGTCACGGACAACGACTGGGGACGCTGCCGGAAAGTGATGGAAAAGCAGGGAAGTCTGATAGTCGAGCAACTGCAGGAATTGGCATTAAACGTAGGTATCCAATTGCGGATGAGGCAGGGGAGGGCAGAGCTCGCAAACTATTCCATTTTCGAAACCTGTCGTTGCGCGTATAAGGATAATCTGCTGCTAAGTGACGATTATGTCAGGAGAAAATGCGCGGAGTACCTTCCGGAG
>CAMFSN010000040.1 GCA_945983015.1 uncultured Bacteroidales bacterium | reverse complement strand
ATGGAAATGGTCTTTTTCAAGGGCCTGAAATGGAACTATGAAAAACTAGTCCCTGGAAAGACTTTCATCTTCTTCGGAAAAGCATCCGAATTCAATGGTAAATATAATATGGTTCATCCCGAGGTGGATGAGCCGGCAGAGAATCCCTCAGGAATCAAGGCCCATCTGGTCGGAGTCTATCCCAGCACGGAAAAACTAAAGAACGCAGGAATTAGCGGAAGGGTTTTCAATAAGTTACAGGAAACGGCATTGGCTTTATGCCTGCCTGAGGTAGAGGAAACGCTCCCAGACTACGTTCTGAAAGAATTGGCCTTATGTCCCCTGCCCTATGCCCTGAGGAACATCCACTTTCCAAGTGACGCTTACGCTCTGGAAAAAGCCCAGCGAAGACTCAAGTTCGAAGAACTTTTCCTGCTGCAGCTCAGTCTGTTAAAGCAGAAATACATCCACTCCAGGCAGAATAAGGGTTTTCTGATGCCAAAGGTCGGAGCAGATTTCAATGCCTGTTATTCCGCCCTGCCTTACTCGCTTACCGGAGCCCAGCAAAGGGTTATCAAGGAGATTCGCTCCGACCTGATGTCCGGCTCCCAGATGAACCGCCTGCTGCAGGGGGACGTGGGCTCGGGAAAGACTATGGTGGCAGTGCTCAGCTGCCTGCTCGCCATAGGAAACGGCTTTCAGACCTGCCTTCTCGCCCCTACCGAGGTTCTTGCGCAGCAGCATTATGCCAATATTCAAAAATACCTTGCCCCTACCCGAGTGCGTTGCGCCCTGCTGACCGGCTCGACCAAAACCAAGGACAGGAAAGAGATTCACGAAGGCTTGGAAAATGGAGAGATAGGCTTGATAGTGGGAACTCACGCCCTGCTGGAAGACAAGGTGAGGTGGAAGAATTTAGGATTGGCCGTGATAGATGAACAACATCGCTTTGGCGTGGAGCAGAGAGCCAGGCTCTGGAGCAAAAACACCAGCGCCCCGCACGTGCTGGTGATGACGGCAACCCCTATCCCCAGAACCCTGGCGATGACGGTGTACGGCGACCTGGACGTATCAGTAATAGACGAGATGCCTCCTGGCAGAACTCCGGTGAGAACCAGCCTTCACACCGAAGCCAAACTCCCTGTGATATACAACTTTATGCGTAAGGAGATAGAGAAAGGGCATCAGGTCTTCGTGGTCTATCCTATGATATTCGAGAACGAGAAACTGGAGCTCCAGAACCTGGAGAAAGGCTACGAGGAGATAGTTCAGGAATTTCCCCTGCCACGCTATAAGGTGGCTATAGTTCACGGGCAGCAAAGCAGTGAAGAAAAGGCCTTCAATATGAATGCCTTCTCCGCAGGCAGAGCCCATATCCTGGTGTCCACCACCGTGATAGAGGTAGGAGTAGACGTGCCGAACGCCACGGTGATGGTAATTATGAGTGCGGAGAGGTTCGGGCTTTCCCAACTTCACCAGCTGAGAGGAAGGGTAGGAAGAGGAGCCGAGCAGTCCCACTGCGTCCTGGTAAGGGATTACAAATGCTCGAAAGAGAGCATCTCCAGGCTGGAGCTTATGTGCAGGACTGAAAACGGCTTCGAGATAGCGGAGGAAGATATGAAGATGAGAGGGCCCGGGGATTTGGAAGGCACTGCCCAGAGCGGACTGCCCATTAATTTGAGCATAGCTTCCCTGGCCAGGGATGGACAGATTCTCTCCGAGGCCAGAGCCTATGCCGCCAAAGTGCTAAAGGAAGACCCGGGGCTGGAACTTTCGAAGAATTCAAAACTTCTGCAGGAATTAAGAAAAGGAAAATACTCAGTAAGAGACTACAGTAAAATATCATGAAAAAATTTTTTAGAAATTTTTTGATCATAGCCTTGTGCTTCGGGCTAGGTTATGGAATCACTTATCTTTCTTCATCCTTTATGAAAGCTAACAAAAACGAAAAGGGCTATATCGGGCCATCGGAACTACAGATAGACAATGGAGTAATGACTCCGGAAGTTCTGCTCGCCCTGGGAAGAATCTCAGATCCCCAAATTTCTCCTGACGGAAGCAAAGTCCTCTATACGGTAAGTTATACCTCCATAGAGAAGAACAGGAGTTGCAGGAACATATTCATCTCAGACCTTGACGGGACTAACAAAGTTCAGCTCAGCCGCTACGCCCACAGCGTATCCTGCGTAAGATGGGCTCCGGACGGCAAATCCGTCTATTTCATACAGGACGGACAGATCTGGAAGGCTGCAGTAGGCAGAAAATCCCTTGGAGCCAGAAGGCAGATAAGTAAGGTGGATTCCGGAATCTCCGAATTCAAGCTCTCTGCTGACGGCAGCAAAGTTCTATACATAAGCAGTATAGCAGGTCCTGTAAAGACGGCTAAGGACATAGACCCTGCCCTGGACAAGGCCCAGGCCTACGTCACGGAAGACCTGATGTACAGACACTGGGACCACTGGGTAACAGAGACTCCCCGCACTTATCTGGCCCCTATAGACAAGATCGACTCCGAAAACAGCATAGACCTGCTTGGAGAGGAGCCTTACGAACTGCCTACAGAGCCTTTCGGTGGCATAGAGCAGCTGGACTGGTCAGCCGACGGCAGGCTCATAGCCTATTCCTGCAGGAAGAAGACAGGCAAGCAGTACGCCTTCAGCACGAACTGCGGAATCTACATCTACGATGTCGAAAGCGGCAAGACCTTTGACCTGAAGACTGACGGAGGCTATGACACCGACCCTGTCTGGAGCGAGGACGGCAGACATTTGGCCTGGATATCTATGGCCAGGGACGGATACGAAGCCGACAGACAGAGAATCCTGTGCTGTGAGTATCTGGGAATGGAAGAGGGAGAGCCAAAGTTCTCCGAAATAGTGGAATTGAGCGCAGACTTTGACAACGATGCGAACTCCCTGGTATGGCACAATGACGAGATCTATTTCAGTTCTATGAGGCCAAGTGCCACACAGGCTGTCCTGAAAGCCGAGCTGAACGGAAGAATCACTCAACTGAGCGGAGAGGATTGGCCTTATGACTTCTTCTCCCCTTGGGCCATCAAGGACAGGGAAGATGGAGGAGTGGATATCTACACCAGCTATTACTGTCTGAACTTCCCTACAGAACTGGTGAAGATAAGCGTAAGCGCAGAGGGGCAGAAGACTTTCTGTCAGATCAGCCACGAAAACGAGCATCTGCTTAGCCAACTGGACGAGCCTTCAAGCGAAAGCATACACCTGCAGACGGTGGATGGAAAACAGATGCAGTGCTGGGTGCTCTACCCGCCTAAGTTCGACCCTTCCAAACAGTATCCTGCCATAGAGATAGTGCTCGGAGGGCCTCAAGGGACCAATTCCCAGGATTGGAGCTACAGATGGTGCTACCGCCTTATGGCTCAGCAGGGCTACGTAGTCATAATGCCTAACAGGCGAGGCACCACAGCCTTCGGGCAGGAGTGGAAGGAGCAGATCAGCGGAGACTACCCTGGTCTCAATATGCAGGACTATCTGACTGCCGGACGCTATATAAAGAGTCAGCCTTACGTAAGCAAGCTGGCCTGCGTGGGCGCATCCTACGGCGGCTACTCAGCCTATATGCTCGAAGGCCTGCACGGAGACCTCTACGACTGCTTCATAGCCCACGCCGGCATCTTCAATGAAAAACAGCTATGGTACAGCACCGAGGAGATGTGGTTTGCAAACTGGGACAACGGCGGGCTCACGGAGTACGCTTACGAGCCTGGGCAGACAGGGCCTAAGGGAGATGGTATCACCTTCGGAGGAATGCAGCAGGCAGGAGCCCCTTACTCAGATAATGCCAGAGCACAAAGGCACTATGCGCACTCCCCTGAGAGTATGGTAAAGAATTGGCATACACCGATTTTATGCATACACGGAATGATGGACTTCCGCATCCCTTACGAGCAGGGAATGGCGGCTTTCAACGCAGCGCAGATGATGGGAGTGCCGAGCAAACTGCTCATCTTCCCTGAAGAGAACCACTGGATACTTCAACCGCAGAACTCCCTGCTCTGGCACAGAGAATTCTACGACTGGCTAGAAAAATGGTGTAAATAAAGACTTTAGCTCTCCTTCGCGATTCGCATCTTAGCGTATTTGAGAAGGAGAGTTTTAGTTCCGTAAAGTTCGAAATCCACTATAGCCCTGAGCTCCGGAATCACCCCGCTCAGGGAGATGATCCTTCCGAAGCCGAAGCGGTTATGCTCTATCCTCTGACCCTGTCTGAACACTGACATGTCCTGAGGGACAAAGTCTTTAGGCGGGTCCTGCAAAGCCTTTTGCGGAGCTGGTGAATGAACGACTCTCGCTTCCGAACTTCTGCCATAGCTTCCGAAATGCGGCGAAAGCGGCAGCGGGTCCAAGATATAGCTAGGATCTATTTCCTTCACAAAAAGGGACAGGTCGTTAGATTCTATCTTTCCGTTACGCATTCTGGAATCGCAATAACTCAGGCACACGGCAGTCTTCGCCCTGGTCAGAGCCACGTAGAAAAGCCGCCTCTCCTCCTCCAGATCATTCGAAGAGCTCATCATAGAGAGCGAAGGAAAGAGATTGTTCTCCATACCTGCGATAAAAACTCTCGGATACTCCAGACCCTTGGCCGTATGCACGGTCATAAGCGAGACTGAGTTCTCCGTATCCCCCTCCTGCGTATCCACATTAGAGAGCAGCGCCACGTTTTCCATATAGTATGCCAATCCCAATTCCCCTTCCCCGACTTCTATCCCGAGCTCTCCGTTCTGCTCCGCCTCCATCTTCCTCTCCTCCACATATGTGGACACCGAATCCAAGAGTTCCTCCACGTTCCTGAGCCTGTCCTTGCCCTCCTGGGAAGTATCCATCTTCAAAAAAGCTAGCATAGTCGAGTCCTCGGCTATCTCCACTGCCAATTCGTATGCCTCCGTCCTGTCCAGTTTGCTTCCCCAGACCTCCAGCATCTGAACAAAGCGCCTCAACTTCTCCTGAGCCGCGGGCTTGATCTGATAATCCTCGAGATTATCCAGGCCAACGGCTCTGAAAAGAGTGCAATTATGGGCTTGGGCAGCGTTTCCCAAAGCGGCCATAGTGGTGTCGCCTATACCCCTGGCCGGTCTGTTCACCACCCTTCTAAAGCTCTCATCGTCATTAGGATTCAGGGCCAATTTGAAATAGGCCATCATATCCTTGATCTCAGCCCTTTCAAAGAAAGAATTGCCGGAGTATATCTGGTATGGTATGTTTCTTCGCCTGAGAGCCTCCTCTATGGCCCTGGACTGGGCGTTGGTTCTGTAGAGAACGGCGAAATCCGAATACTGGGACTGGCCTCGGTTTACCCTGCCATAGATATCGGAGGCAATCCTTGCAGCCTCGTCAGCTTCCGAATCACAACGGATGAGCCTTATCTTCTCCCCTGGTTCCGCGCAGGAATAACAGTTCTTCGGAATCCTGGAACTGTTATGTTCGATGAGGCTGTTAGCGGCATTGACTATGACCTGGGTAGAGCGGTAATTCCTTTCCAGCCGGATGATGCGGCTCTCCGGAAAGTCCTTTTTGAAATTCAGGATATTCTGCACCCTTGCGCCTCGGAAGGCATAGATGGACTGAGAGTCATCCCCCACTACACAGATATTATGATGGAGTTGGGAGAGTTTGAGAATAATACAGTACTGGGCGAAGTTCGTGTCCTGATACTCGTCTACCATAATATAGGAGAAACGGTCCCTAAGGGCCTCCAGTGCCTGAGGACAATCCCTAAACAAGATGTTCATATTCAGAAGGATATCGTCGAAATCCATCTTATTCTCCATTTTCATCTTCGACTGGTACCTCAGATAGATATCCTTAATGCTTCCTTTCCCCTGCCGGATGTCATTGTCCACCAGTTCGGGGCGAAGGGCATACCTGTCTGCCGTCACCAGATTATTCTTCGCGGCGGATATTCGGGAGAGAACCTCCTTAGGCTTGTACTTCTTCTCGTCCAGGCCCAACTCCTTGATACAGGTCCTTATAGATGAAAGGGAATCCGAAGTGTCGCTGATGCTGAAGTTATTAGGAAAGTCCAATTCCTGAGCGTATTCCCTGAGGAATCTGACGAACACGGCGTGGAAAGTGCCCATCACCACCTTCGTAGCGTCTCTTCTTCCCACCATAAGGGCTATGCGCTCCTTCATCTCTTCCGCCGCCTTCTTCGTAAAAGTCAATGCCAATACCCTCTTCGGATCTACCCCCGATCCAAGCAGATAGGCCACCCTGCTCGTCAAAACCCTGGTTTTCCCAGATCCCGCGCCTGCCACTATGAGGACAGGGCCCTCTATCGCCTCCACCGCAGTTCTCTGCTCGTCATTAAGGCCTTCCAAAATCGCATCTAACTTGTTCTTCATATCTCTTCTGTAAAGGCTACGAAATTAAGCAAAAATTTACTATCTTCGCAGGCGATTTGAAGAATCGTATATAAAACCTTAAATAAAATGTCCAAAACCATCGTTTTGAAAAAGGGTCTCAACATTCCGATTTCCGGAGTGGCAGAGAAACGCCTGAGCAAGACAGTGACAAGTGAGGTAATCGCCATTCAACCGAGCGATTTCAAGGGATTCCTCCCACGACTCCTGGTAAAGGAGGGAGATACCGTCCTCGCTGGTTCACCAGTGCTTTCAGACAAGAAAAATCCTGACATCATCGTGGCCTCTCCTCTTAGCGGCACAGTCAAAGAGATAGTCAGGGGTGAGAAGAGAAAGCTTCTCGCAGTATTAATCCAAACAGATACAGAGCAGAAATCCCTTGATTTCGGGATAAGGCAGCCGGAGAACCTCAGCGCTGAGGAGATTAAGACCGCACTGCTGGAAAGCGGGCTTTGGCCTTTCCTGATCCAGCGTCCGTATGGAGTAGTCGCAGACCCGAAGGCCTGCCCTAAAGCCATCTTTATCTCAGCCATCTGCTCGGCTCCGAATGCGGCAGATCCGGAATTCGCTTTCGAGACGGAACTGTCAGCCATCCAGACCGGCATCAATGCCCTGAACAAACTCAGCGAAGGAGGAGTACACGTAAGCTTCGAGGAGAAGACTTTCGCCGGATCTCCACTTTCCAGACTGAAAGGCATTCACGAACACCTCTTCAGGGGTAAGTATCCAGTAGGCAACGTAGGAGTTCAGATCAGCCACATCAGCCCTATACGAAAGGGCGACGTAGTCTGGACCATCTCACTGCAGGGTTGCGCAGCAATTGGCAAACTCTTCTCCAAAGGTGTCTGTGACCTTCGCCGCAGAGTGGCAGTCAGCGGACCTATGGCCATAGAGCCGGCTTATATCAGCACTGTTCCTGGCACACCTATGAACTGCCTCAAGGCCTTCTACAGCACCAACGAGGAGAATGTTCGCTTCGTAAGCGGAGATGTGATGAGCGGTAAAAATGTGGGCAAAGACGGCTACCTGGGCTTCTTTGACAACACCATCACCCTCATCAAGGAAGGTACTGAGAAAGAACTTCTCGGCTGGATTCGTCCATTCAGATTTAATCAGTACAGCGCCGACCACACCTACTTCAACTGGTGTCTGGGCTGGCTCACTCCTAAGAAAAAGCTGGATATGGATACGAACCTGCACGGCGGTCCTCGTGCCTTCGTGATGTCAGATTCCTATTATGCCAAGCACCTGCCTATGGACATCTATCCTCTCTACCTTACCAAGGCCTGTCTGGCCGGTGACATAGAGAAGATGGAGCAGTTCGGCATCTACGAGGTGCTTCCTGAAGATCTGGCCATCTGTGAATACACCGATCCTTCGAAGAATAACATTCAAGACATAATCGCAAAGGGCATAGACCTGATGCTTAAAGAAATGGCTTAAGAGTATGAATAAGATTTTTGAAAAAGGCGGCAAACTTTATTGGTTGCACTCTACGATCGACGCTTTTGAGACATTCCTGCACGTCCCTGGTACAGTTGCCCGCAAAGGCGCCCACATCCGTGACGCCGTGGATCTCAAGCGTATTATGATCATCGCTGTGATAGCCGCAGCTCCAGCTGCCCTCTTCGGTATGTGGAATGTGGGCTATCAGTATTCTCTCGCCACCGGCATCTCCTGGAACATACTTCAGGAATTCTGGTATGGTTTCCTCAAAGTTCTTCCTCTCTACCTGGTATCCTACATAGTAGGTCTGGCCATAGAGTTCGCTTCAGCCCAGATTCGAGGCGAGGAAGTTAACGAAGGTTATCTGGTTTCAGGTTTCTTCATCCCTCTCATCGTTCCTGTAGATGTTCCTCTGTGGATGCTGGCAGTGGCCGTGGCCTTTGCAGTCATCTTCGGCAAAGAGGTGTTCGGAGGTACAGGTATGAACATCATCAACCCTGCCATCCTTACCCGCGCATTCCTCTTCTTCTCTTATCCTAACCATATGTCAGGTGAGAACTGCTGGATCGCTGGGGCAAGCGAGAATCTGGTGGACTGCTACAGCGGTGCTACCCCACTGGCCCTTGCAGCTAATGGAATGGATGCCCTGACCAATGCCCATATCCAGTACACTCCAGATTTCTGGACCATGTTCTGGGGCGGCGTTCCAGGTTCAGTCGGTGAGACTTCAGTGATAGCCATCCTGCTGGGTGCCTTCATCCTTATCTGGACAGGAGTAGCCAGTTGGAAGATTATGCTCAGTTCAGTGGCCGGTGCAGTCGTAGTAGGCGGCATCGCTAACCTCGCCGGACTTTCCGACGTGCCTTTCTGGTATCATCTGGTAATGGGAGGCTTCGCCTTCGGTACTGTCTTTATGGCTACCGATCCTGTGACCTCAGCTCAGACAGAGCCAGGCAAGTGGATCTACGGTTTCCTGGTAGGTGCCATCTGTATCATCATCCGTCTGTATAACCCTGGTTATGCCGAAGGTATGATGCTCGCCATCTTCCTGGGAAATATCTTCGCACCGCTTATCGACCATATAGTCGTAAACCTGCATATCAAGGCAAAGAACAAAAAAATCGCAACTTTATAGGAGGCCAGGGAATATGAATACAAACAATAACGTATATACAGTGATCTACACCACAGTAATCTGTGTACTTGTAGCCGCTATTCTGGCCTTTGTTTCCCAGAGCCTGAAGCCTATGCAGCAGGCTAATGAAAAGGCCGAGACCATCAGTCAGATTCTGACTGCAGCCAAATTCTCCGACAAAGAGAGCCTCGCCCAGCAGAGCAACCAGCAGATTATCGAGACCTTCAAGACAGAGCTCGACCATTCTGCTCTAGTAAACGCTGAAGGTAAGGAAGTTAAACGTCTGGGACAGGATGAGGTTTACAGCACCTCGGATCTGAAAGCCCAGAACTACAAATTCGCCGACGGCTCTTACGAGATTCCGGTTTACATCTTCAAGAACGGAACCCACGTCTTCCCGGTATATGGAGCAGGACTTTGGGGACCTATCTGGGGCTATATCGCAGTGGACAAGAGCTTGACCCACATCGTGGGAGCATACTTCGACCACGCTTCCGAGACTCCGGGTCTGGGTGGAAAGATCAAGGACGATCCTGCATTCAGGGCATCTTTCGAAGGCAAGGAATTGGACTTGGCATCCAATCATAGCTTTGAGATCGTGAAAGGCGGAGCTCCAGCAGGCAGGTCGAATGCCATCGACGCCATCACTGGAGCTACGATGACCAGCAAAGGTCTGGACGCAGCCATCAACGACTGGGTAGGTGCATTCAAGAATTACATTAAAGCAGCAGAGGAGGAATAGTTATGAGCAAACTTAAAGAAACAGTCCTTAACCCGATTTTCAAAGGCAACCCTATCACGGTGCTGATTCTGGGTATCTGCTCTTCACTTGCAGTTACCGTAGAGCTCAAGGGCGCCTGCGTAATGGCACTTTCTGTAACCATAGTAACCGCAGTCAGCAGTCTTATCTGCTCCATTATCCGCAAGACCATTCCTAACCGAGTGCGTATCATCGTACAACTCGTGGTGGTGGCTCTGATGGTGATTCTCGTGGATCAGGTGCTTAAGGCCTTCGCCTTCGCAGTGTCCAAGCAGCTCTCCGTATATATCGGACTTATCATTACAAACTGTATAGTAATGGGTCGTATCGAGGCCTTCGCCCTGGGCAACAAGCCTATCCCTTCCTTCCTGGACGGTCTGGCCAATGGTCTGGGCTACGGTCTGATCCTTATCATAGTAGCTTTCTTCCGCGAATTGCTGGGAAGCGGTACTCTCTTCGGAATTCCTGTGCTTTCAGCCATAGGTTATACTAACAACGGACTTATGATTCTGCCTCCTATGGCCCTGATCCTTCTGGGCTGTGTGGTTTGGGTTCAGAGAAGCATAGACAAGACACTCCAGGAAAAATAATCTTTAACACATTCTAGGAATTATGGATCTTTTAAGTTTATTCGTAAAGTCAATTTTCGTTGACAATATGATATTTGCATACTTCCTCGGTATGTGTTCATACCTGGCAGTATCAAAGAATGTCAAAACAGCGAATGGTCTGGGAATCGCGGTTATCTTCGTGCTTCTCATCACCCTTCCGCTGAACTATCTTTTGAACGAATATGTCCTCAAGCCAGGTGCTTTGAGCTGGCTGGGGCCTAAGTTCGCGGAGGTGGATCTCAGCTTCCTGAGTTTCATTCTCTTTATCGCGGTAATCGCCGCCATAGTTCAGGTAGTGGAGATGATTGTGGAGAAATTCCTTCCTTCCCTCTACTCCTCACTGGGTATCTTCCTGCCTCTGATTGCAGTGAACTGTGCCATCCTCGGTGGTGCTCTCTTCATGCAACAGAGAGACTTTGCCAATGTCGGTGAAAGTGCAGTGTATGCCCTGGGTAGCGGTATCGGCTGGTACCTGGCCATCGTGGCTCTGGCCGCCATACGCGAGAAGCTCTCCTACAGCAATGTCCCTGCCGGTCTCAAAGGCACCGGCATCACCTTCATTACAGTAGGTCTTATGGGTATAGGTTTCATGGCCTTTATGGGTATCACTATCTAAAGAGAGGAGGACGATTATTATGAGCAATACTTTAATATCAGCAATGATTCTGATGGTAGTAGTCATCCTGGTTCTGGTGGCAATTCTTCTCATAGTGAAGGCAGCCATCACCCCTAAGGGCACTATCAGCATAGATATTAACAACGGTAAAAAGACTCTCAATGTCACCCCGGGTGGAAATCTGATGGGGACATTGGCAGACAATCAGATCTTCCTTCCTTCCGCCTGTGGAGGAAAAGCTAACTGCGGTCAGTGCAAGGTTCAGGTTCTGGACGGCGGTGGAGAGATTCTCCCTACCGAAAAAGGCTTCTTTAACCGCAAGCAGATTAAGGATGGCTGGAGACTTGGCTGTCAGGTCAAGGTTAAGGACAACCTTAAAATCCAGGTGGCAGAAAGCGCCCTTAGCGTCAAGAAGCTCGAGTGCGAGGTTATCTCTAACAAGAACGTGGCCACCTTTATCAAAGAGTTCACAGTTAAGCTTCCTGAAGGAGAGAATCTGGAATTCAAATCCGGAGAATATATCCAGATTGATATTCCAGCTTACCATCTCTACTTCAAAGATATAGAGGTAGAACCTGAGTACCGTGCAGACTGGGAGAAGTTCGGTTTCTTCAATCTGGAGAGCGTAAACCCTACTCCTACCATCCGTGCATACTCCATGGCCTCTTATCCTGGAGAGAAGGGCATCATCAAACTGAATGTCCGTATCGCTACTCCTCCGTTTGATCGCAGCGTTCCTCGCGAGCAGGGACCTAAGCTCCTGCCGGTTAATCCTGGTATAGCCTCATCCTATGTCTTCACCCGTAAACCTGGTGACAAGGTGATTATCAGCGGCCCTTACGGAGAGTTCCTGCTACCTAAGAACGACCCTGAGGATATCGAATACATCTTCGTAGGTGGTGGTGCAGGTATGGCACCTCTCCGCTCTCATATTATGGAGCTCTTCAAGACTCTGAAGACCGGTCGCAAGGTACACTTCTTCTATGGTGCCCGCGCTCTGGTAGAGGCCTTCTATCTGGAAGACTTCGCTGAGATCGAAAGAGAATTCCCTAACTTCAAGTTCCACCTGGCCCTGGACCGTCCGGACCCTGCAGCAGATGCAGCAGGAGTTCCTTATACCGCAGGTTTCGTTCACAATGTAATGTATGAAACCTACCTTAAGGACCACGAGTCACCAGAAGACATCAAGTACTTCATGTGCGGTCCTCCTATGATGGTAGGCGCAGTCAACAAACTGCTTGACAGCCTGGGAGTAGCTCCTGAGAATATCCTCTACGACAATTTCGGAGGTTAAAATTTATATTGAAAACCAGACTTACTATGAAAGCTTCAAAGAGATTTATCTTTGCAGCGCTCCTGGTATTATTACCAGGAGCCTGTGTTTTTATACAGGAGCAGGAGAAAGATACTCTCCCTGCAGAAAAGGAAGAGCTGAATCCTCCTGAGACCACAGGGGACAGTGTGAGCCTTTGGCTTAAAATAAAGCCCGTATGCCCCTTTGAATACAAGATTGGAAGGGTGGACTACTTTCTCTACCAAGAGCGCCTGATAGGGCACTTTACAAGCACCAGAGAAGAGCCTCTGGAGATAAAAATAGAAAAGGGATTAGAAGTACAGAAGCTATACGCCCTGGCTAACGGCTTCGGAGAGTATAACGAGCAGGCGCTTAGGCATCACGACATCTTCAAGGACCTGATTATGGATATCAGGGATGAAAGAAAAGGATATCCTTTTATGTCAGGAGTCCTGGATATATCAGGGGATTATAAAGACACAGTAATAGTGGAAATAAGGGCACTTAGTTCTGAGATAAGAATTAGAAGCGTAAGTAATTTATCCACAGATTACAGCCTGTTGGAAAACCCGAGGATATATATCAGAAACGCCTACCCTAGGGCGAGACCTTTTTCGCCGACGAATTATTCAAGCAGCGGAGAGTATTACGATACAGAAAGGGAATTTTTATCTCAGGATATAGGGATATACAGCTTGTACCCAGATATGAAGCTATACACTTACCCGAACGATATTCCGGAAACTGAATTGAGTCCAGGAACTGAGTTAGTGATGGAATATGAAAAGGAGGGTAGAACTTATGAGAAATCCTGGAGCCTGTATCCTCTGGAGCGGAATTCTCTGGTGATACTAGATCTGGACATAAGATAAAAAAAGATGCCCGACTGTTTTTCACAATCGGGCATCCGAAAAGCGGCAGCG
>CAMFSN010000039.1 GCA_945983015.1 uncultured Bacteroidales bacterium | reverse complement strand
GGATGTGTATATAGAGGTGTATGACAATGCCTTGGCGAACTACGAACGCACCAAACTCCGCTATGAGGCGCAGAAGGCTTCAGATCTGGACATAGCCAGGGCCGCAACCTCATTGGCAAATGCAATTCCAAATATGTATGACTCACAGAACGCCGTGGAACTCGCCCTGTGGCAGCTAAAGGCCGTGATGGGTGTGGATCTGGAAGAGGACATAGACGTGGTAGGGCAGCTATATGATTATGCCGGCGATATGAGCACGCTCTACGCGGAAGAGGAACTTGGCCTGGAGAATAACTCCAGTATGAAACAGCTCGCGATTCAGGCTGAGCAGCTGGCCTCAAATATCCGTATGCAAAAATACGCAGCCCTGCCTTCACTCGCAGTGGCTTTTACATATAATTACAGCGCGATGGCTAATGATTTCCAGTTCAGCGAGTACAGGTGGACCCCTTATTCCTATGTGGGACTGAGTCTGAACATCCCGATTTTCGCCGGAGGAAAGAGATATAACAACATCAAGGCTGCCGGGGTACAGGCCCAGGAACTGGAACTTCAGAGGCAGAATACCGAAAGGCAGCTCAAGATATCCATCAGACAGAACCTGAACACTATGGAGACGGCAGTGAGGAGTTTCTCTGCCGCCGATCAGGCTCTGGAAGCAGCTCAGAAAGCTTATGACATCACGGAGGAATCCTATGCCGTGGGCAAGAGCACGATGACGGATCTGAATGACGCCCAGCTCGCCCTCGTTCAGGCTAAGATGACAGCAGTACAGTCAGTGTTCAACTATCTGAGTGCTAAGACTGGCCTGGAGCAGACACTGGGGATGGATTATAACGTAGAATAACAATCAAGACGATGAACAATAAATTATTTGCTATTTCAGCTGCGATTTGTGCTCTGACAGCCTGCGCAGGAAAGAAACCGGCTTCGGCTAATTTTGAAGCCAAGACTCCTAAGGTTAGAACCGTAAGTGTGGTGGAAGAACTTGTCGATGTGGATCAGAATTATTCAGTGACACTGCAGGCCTTTGCAGTGAACAACATAGCTCCCCAGAGTGGCTCCCGCATTATGTCCATAGACGTGGAAGTGGGAGATTTTGTAAAGAAAGACCAGGAGTTGGCCAGGATGGACAAATCTCAGCTCCAGCAGTCCGAACTTCAGCTCAAGAACTTGAAGGACGAATACCAGAGAGCCAAATCCCTCTATGAGAAGGGCGGCGTATCCAAATCCGATTTCGAGTCAATCGAACTTCAGTATAACGTGGCCAATACCACTTACGAGAATCTGCTCACCAACACCATATTGAAAAGCCCGCTGAACGGGGTGGTGACTGCCAGAAATTATGATTGCGGCGATATGTACACGATGTCAGCTCCTCTGTTCGTGGTTCAACAGATCGACCCTATGAAGGCTCTGGTGGCCGTGTCAGAAAAGGATTACAGTCAGTTGAAGAAGGGTCTGAAAGTGGAATTTACCCCAGAAGCCCTTGGTAAGAAGGTATTTACCGGCAGGGTGAACAGGATTTATCCTACAGTGGACCCAAGCACCCATACAGTTATGGCAGAGGTGCTTATCGACAATCAATCCGCAGAGCTCCGTCCAGGAATGTATTCCAATGTCAGACTTATTTTCGGAAGCAGGGAGACTCTTCTCGTTCCAGATTCTGCAGTGCTCAAGCAGCAAGGGAGCGGTGTCAGGACCGTGTATGTGCTGAATGCCGACAACAGTGTCAGCTCCAGGGTCGTAGAACTTGGCCGTCATCTGGGAGACAGATACGAGATTCTGTCAGGACTTGAGAAAGGTGAAACAGTTGTAAGCAGTGGCCAATCCGCATTGAAGGATGGCAGCAAAGTAGAAGTATTGAAGTAATGAGCATATATCGTACAGCAGTAAACAAGCCGGTCACGATAGCCCTTATCTTTGTGGCTTTCGCGATTTTCGGCGTATTCTCCCTGTCAAAGACCAGCATAGCCCAGTTCCCTGATTTCGATGCGAACGTGCTTATGGTGATGTCTTCCTACCAGGGAGCCAGCGCCCAGGATATAGAGACGAACCTGACCAAGGTGCTGGAAAATTCATTGAACAGTGTGGAGAACCTGAAGGAACTCACTTCGCGTTCCAAAGAAAACATCTCCATCCTGACCCTCCAGTTCGAATACGGAACGGATATCGACGCCGCCAGCAATGACGTCCGAGATAAACTGAATATGATAAACTCTATGCTTCCGGACGGGGCTTCTATGCCTATGATTATGAAGTTCAGTTCGGATGATATGCCAATTATGATGCTTTCCGCTACCGCGGATGAATCCCTGCCTGGTCTGGACAAGATTCTGGATGACAAGGTCGCCACCCCGCTGGGGCGCGTCAATGGCGTGGGTACGGTATCTGTCAGCGGCGCTCCTTCCCGAGAGATTCAGGTATATTGCGACCCGCACAAGCTGCAGGCTTATAACCTCACAATCTCATCCATAGCCCAATGCATAGCTTCTGAGAACCGAAACATTCCATCCGGAAATATCGATATCGGAACGGATACTTACAACCTTCGCGTGGAGAAGGAGTTTAAGAGTGTAAACGAGATGTTGGACGTGGTTTTGACATCAGTAAATGGCAAGACCGTCTATCTAAGGGATGTGGCTACCATCATAGATGGGCAGCAGGAGAGGGAGCAGGAGTCCTATACGGACGGAAAGCGTAGTGCCCGTATCGTTATTCAAAAGCAAAATGGCGCGAACACGGTGAACGTAATCCGCGACATTAAGAAACAACTTAAGAAGATAGAGCCAAGCCTTCCTTCCGACATAAAGATAGAGATAGTCAACGACTCTTCTACCAATATCATCAATACCATCAACTCCCTGAAGGATACTATCCTTATCACCTTCATGGTGGTAATGCTGGTGGTCTTCCTCTTCCTGGGCAGATGGAGAGCGACCTTCATAATAGTCCTCAGTATCCCAATCGCCCTGCTGGGTTCTCTGGTCTATCTCTTTGCCACGGGCAATACCCTGAACATCATATCTATGTCCGCGCTTTCCATAGCGATAGGTATGGTGGTGGATGATGCCATAGTGGTGCTCGAGAACATATCCACTCACCTGGAAAGAGGAGAGAAACCGAAGGAAGCAGCCGTTCACGGCACCTCCGAGGTGGCAATCTCCGTAGTGGCATCCACTCTTACTATGCTCTGTGTGTTCCTGCCTCTGACTATGGTTCAGGGAATGGCTGGAATTATGTTCAAGCAGCTCGGTTGGATAGTCAGCATCATTATGATAATATCCACTACGGCAGCCCTTACCCTGGTGCCTATGCTCTGCTCGAAGATGCTCCGTACCGGCAAGAGTACGAGTGCCTTCTATAAGAAGTTCTTCACTCCTGTAGAGAGATTCCTGGACTGGGTATCCAGAGGTTATGGACACGTAGTCCGCTGGTGTACTTCACACAGAAGAGTGGTGGTTTATGCGGCATTGGCTGTTTTCGTAGCAGTAATGGTATTCCTGGCCCCGAAGATAAAGACAGAGTTCTTCCCTCATAGTGACGGCGGTCGTCTGTCCATAGATATCACCCTCCCAGTGGGAACCGCACAGGCCACTACGGCGCAGACGGCAGCTTCCATTTATGAAGACATCATAGAGTTAGTGCCGGAGGTGAAAATTTTGAACTACACTTTCGGACAGGCCGATACTGACAATGCCTTTGCAAGTATGCAGAATAACGGAACACACGTTATCTCTATGAACATGGACCTCGGTTCCGTGGACGAAAGAAAGAGAAGCACCGCCGAGATTGCAGACGTGATCAGAGGGGTATTGGCCCAGTATCCTCAGATACGAAAGGGTATAGTGAGCGAAGGTGGCGGAATGATGGGCGGAGCTTCCAGTGTCGATCTGGAAATATATGGCTACGACTTTAATAAGACGGATAGAATAGCTAAGTATCTGCAGAGCCAGATGGTGGAACACAGGGATGTTTTCTCCCAGGTGACCTTGTCCCGTGACGAATACACACCGGAGCTTCAGATGGACTTCGACAGAACGAAATTGGCCTTGAATGGACTCACTTCGGCTACGGCAGGAGCAGCATTCAGCGCGGCTATGGCAGGAAGCGTGGCCTCTTTCTACAGGGAGGATGGAGATGAATACAATATCCGTGTACGTTATGCTCCGGAATTCCGTAGCAGTATAGAGGACATAGAGAATATCACCATCACTACCCCTACAGGCAAAACCGTGAAGATGAAGGAGTTGGGTAGCATAAAGGAGACCAGTGTGCCACCTACCATCGAGCGTAAGGATAGGGAGAGATACATTAAGGTCAGCGCCGTGCTTGCTAACGGAGCCGCCCTTAGCGATGCGGTTGCCTTGAGCCAAAGCATTATCAGCGATACCGATATCCCTAGCGATATCTCGGTGGAAATAGCCGGTGATTACGAAGATCAGCAGGATACTTTCAAGGATCTCATCGTCCTTATGTTGCTGATAGTTATCCTGGTATATATGGTGATGGCTTCGCAGTTCGAATCCTTTATGTCACCTTTCGTGATTATGTTCTCTCTACCTTTCGCACTTGTGGGTGTAATTTTGGGCTTAAGTCTTAGCGGAACAGCCCTTGGCGTGATGTCTATGATAGGTGTCATAATCCTGCTGGGTATAGTGGTGAAGAACGGTATTGTACTCATCGACTATACCATCCTGTTGAGGGAAAGGGGAATGGGAGTGGTAGAGGCTTCGGTGAAAGCTGCCCAGAGCCGTCTGCGCCCTATTCTTATGACCACACTTACCACTGTGCTCGGTATGCTTCCTATGGCAATTGGCATAGGAGAGGGCTCAGAGATGTGGAAGAGTCTGGGTATGACAGTATGTTGGGGCCTTTCCATTTCAACTGTAGTAACTTTGGTGCTTATTCCGACAGTTTATTGTATATTTGCACTTAGACAAGAGAGGAAAATTAAAAAATGAAAGCTATATTTGTGAGTTATAACCAGGCTTTCAACGATGAAATCGTCGAATGTCTTGAAAAGAACGGTCAGAGAGGTTTCAGTCGCTGGGACGAAGTGATGGGCAGAGGCAGCGAGGATGGAGAGCCTCATTATGGGAGTCACGCCTGGCCGGTTTTGAATCAGAGTGTTCTGAGTATGGTGGAGGACGATAAGGTAGAGCAGATACTCAGGGATTTGAAGGGGAAGGATGAAAGACATCCGGAGCTGGGTCTCAGGGCTTTTGTCTGGAACATTGAGGAACATATTTAAATTTATATAATTATGGAAGTGACAGTTAACAATCAGAATCTTGCAGAGGTATTAGCCTCTTCACCAGTGGTGCTCATCGATTTCTGGGCTACCTGGTGTGGACCTTGCCGTATGCTTGCTCCTGTAGTTGAGGAAGTGGCTGCCGAATTCGAAGGGAAGGCAGTAGTCGCCAAATGTAATGTGGACGAAGCTAGAGAGGTGGCTATGCAGTACAGGATTATGAGCATTCCTACTCTCATTTATTTTAAGAATGGGGAAGTGGCTGATAAGACTGTGGGTGTGGTCTCCAAGGAAAATATTGTCTCTAAATTAAATAATTTGTTATGAAAAAATTAATTCTTGCGCTTTCTGCCCTTTTGCTTGCAGTTTCCGCTAATGCACAGCTTGGTGTTGTGGCTGGTGTCACTTCCACTAAGACTAATCTGGATGAGGCTTATAAGGATATCGCCGAGACTATGAATGTGGATCAATATCACGCCGGTCTGGTGTATAATTTGAACCTTCCTTTGGGTTTAAGCCTTCAGCCTGGTATCATATATAATATGAAAGGCCAGAGCCTGGCTTCAAATATCGATGCTTTGGGTGCCAAACATGATGTTACCATCAACACCAAGACCGGATATCTCGAAATCCCTGTAAGGGTAGCTTGGGGAATCGATTTAGGTCTGTTTAAACCTTATGTTTTCGCAGAGCCTTATCTGGGTTATGCCATTAATACTGAGACTACTACTGAGATTAAGGATGCCGCTGCTGCCGAGATTTTGAACAGCACAATGGGTACACAGCTCGAGTCAAAGAATGAGTGGGATGCCCGTAACCGTCTGGAGTACGGTGTAGGCCTGGGTGCAGGTGTCAGACTTCTGAAGTTTGCTTCCCTTTCTGTCAAGTATTTCTGGGAATTCGGTAATCTCTATAAGGAAGGCGAGAAGTCTCCGAATATCAGCACCGAGCAGATGGTAAATGCCTTCAAGGAGCAGAAAGCTTCCGGTATCGCCGCTTCACTGACTATCTATTTCTAGTTCAGGAAGATAATAAATTGAATAAGCCGCACGGTTTTACGCGCGGCTTTACTCGCATAAAGGATGTTAAGGGAAGAAATCATTCAGCACCTTGGGGAGGATTGGACCAGTCTGAACACTTATATCAGAGAGTCTCTTGTCTCTGATATCGCCTTGCTGCAGGAAGTTAATGACAATCTGGTGGCTCACTCCGGAAAGATGCTCCGCCCTATGGTAGCCATTCTGGTGGCCAGGATGTTGAACGGAGGAAAGGCTTCGCAGGAGTCGATCAAGGTGGCCGCAGCGGTGGAGATGCTCCACAATGCCACGCTTCTGCACGACGATGTGGCGGACGAGAGCCCGACCAGAAGGGGAGAGCCGACATTGGCATCGAAGATAGGCCCGAGCGCGGCAGTGCTGGTGGGGGATTTCTGGCTGGCAAAGGCTATGAGCCTGACTCTTAATTCTGCCAGGCGTGGGGCTATGGCCAAAGTTATCTCCAAGGCTATGACAAATCTCGCCGAAGGGGAGATGCTCCAACTCCAGAAGAGCTTTCAGCAGGATACAAATGAGCAGGATTACTTTAGGGTGATTTATTGCAAGACCGCCTCTCTTTTCGAGGCTGCCTGCCTGGGTGCCGCCATCACTTCCGATGCTCCTCAGGCTCAGCAGGATTCCGTAGCTCTGTATGCCAGGTGTCTCGGAATTGCTTTTCAGATTCGGGACGATATACTCGATTATCTGGGAGACTCGAGTTTGGGAAAGCCTGTGGGGATAGACTTGAAGGAGCAGAAGATTACTCTGCCCCTGCTGTGTGCGATGAAGGATTCGCCTCGGGAAGGGGAGATAAGGAAAATGATAGCCCAGATAGACGAGCATCCTGAATATTGTGAGCAAATTCGTAAATTTGTTCTCGACAGGGAAGGGACTGTGATGGCGGAAGAAGTCCTGCAGGAGTACATAGACAAGTCCATAGCGGCCCTGTCATCCTTTCCGGATGGGAAGGATAAGGATTTTTTGATTAGAATAGCCAGATATAACACTATCAGAAAGATATGAGTTTCATACAGTTAAAGGCCCAGGAGGGGATATGCAGGGCACTCCAGTCTATGGTAGATTCCGACAAGGTGGCGCACGCCATTATGTTCGAGGAAGAGGATGGCGGGGGCGCAGTGGAATTGGCATTGGCCTTTCTGAAATACCTTTACTGTAAGAACAGGCAGGAGGGGCAGGCTTGCGGTAAATGCCCGTCTTGTAATAAGATATCTAAGCTCATCCATCCGGATATGCACTTTGTCTTCCCCGTGAATTCGGGACTGTGTTCGGAGTATCTGGATAAGTGGAGGGCCCTGTTGCTTTCGAATCCGCATTTCGGAGAAAATGAGCTGAGCGAGGCGCTGCAGATAGAGGGAAAGTCCGCGATGATTAAGGTGGACGAGGCGAAGGCGCTTTTGGACAAGCTTTCTTTCAGCGCTTTGGAGAGGGGCTACCGGAGCGTGCTGATATATTTGCCGGAGAAGATGAATAAAGATGCCGCGAACCGCCTCCTCAAACTGGTGGAGGAACCGCCCCTGAAGACCATTTTCATTTTTATCACCCACTCCCCTGAACTGGTGCTTCCGACCATCGCTTCGCGTTGTCAGATTTTCAGATTAAAGGCTCAGAGACAAAGGAGCGTCGGCGGGGCGGCTGAAATGGAATTGCTGCGGCCATTGATGCAGGCACTTTTAGCTCGGGATCTTTATGCCTGTCTGGATATCTCTGATAATCTGGCCAATCTGCCTTCTAAGGAAAAGGCGAAAAATTTTTGTAAATTTGCCGCAGAGCAGATGCGCAATGTCTTTTTGCTTCAACAGGGTATGGATTCCCTGGTGGAAGAGGGGGATGTTCAGGAGTATAGGGATTGGGCCCAGAGAAGTTCCAAAACTTTTCCAAGAAAGGCTCTGGAGGCTTTTGGCAGGGCGCAGATGCTGATAGGACGTAATGTCAATGTGAAGATTCTGTTCACGGATTTGGTGAACACTCTGTATAATGTTATATGAACGAATCTAAGAAATACGACTGCTTTCGTGGCTGCGTGGTGGTAGATTACGAGGACGGGAGCACCGAGTGTACATATAGGGAGGGCTGTTGCAAGCTCGCCGTGCATAATTATCTGAAGGATATTCCTGCCGTGGAGCATAGCGATATCTTCGAGGTGCGGTTTAAAAACACCCGCAAGGCATATTACAGGAACGAGTCCGGTCAAAGCATCCGCCAGGGCGACAAGGTTGTGGTCGAGGTTGCTAATAATAGCGGATATGATCTGGGAATAGTCAGCCTGGAGGGCCCCCTGGTTCTTAAGCAGTTGGAACGTAGGAAGATAGACCCTGAAAGCTACGAGTTTAAGAAAATCCTTCGCAAGGCTCGTCAGGCCGATATAGACAAGTGGATGGCCGCCACTGCCAGAGAACATAAGACTATGATAGAGGCCAGACGAATCGCTGCCACCCTGGGTTTGGATATGAAGATAGGGGACGTGGAGTTCCAGGGAGACGGAAGCAAGGCCATATTTTACTACATCGCAGACGGACGTGTGGATTTCCGTCAACTTATCAAGGTCTTTGCCGAGGAATTCCGCATAAAGATAGAGATGAAACAGATCGGTGCTCGTCAGGAGGCCGGCTTGATCGGAGGCATTGGGGTCTGCGGAAGGGCCTTGTGTTGTGCCAATTATGTCACAAACTTTAAAAGTATCAGTACCTCTGCCGCCCGTTGCCAGGACCTTTCCCTGAATCCGGGGAAGCTTACGGGCCAATGCGGAAAGATTAAGTGTTGCATCAATTACGAGGTTCCTACTTACCTGGATGCACACAGCCGCCTGCCTAAGGTAAGCGAGCCGCTGGAGTTCGAGGATGGATTGGCCTACTTGAGAAAGACCGACATTCTCGCGGAGATGATGTATTTCTCCTACGACAAGAGCTCGGATGCTCAGCTCTATCCGGTGCCGGCAGCTGAGGTGAAGGAGATTCAGGAGATGAACAGAAAGGGCATAAAGCCTGCCTCGCTTATCCCTGAAGTCGAGCCTAGCACCCCTGAATTCGTGACTGCGGTAGGTGAGGGAAGCATCAGCAGGTTTGACAGTCCAAAGAAGAAACGTAAGAATAAGAAGCCTCGTGTCGGTTCAGCTAAGGAGAAATAGTCTGCTGGGAGTATTGCTCCTTTTGCTTTGTGCCTGTACTCGTCCCGATGGAACTGCGGAGTTTCTAAGAGGGGACAGGAAGGAGTACGACTTTAAATTGGCAGTGGACGATAGCGACGCCCTATACGACATCGCCTTGGTGGCTAAGGTGGACAGACTTTCTGGAGAGAAGGGAATGGGCTTGGAGATAAGGTGGTATTCTCCGGATAATCAGATTTATATAGAAAAGGTATGGCTGCCCCTGGAGGGGCGGGACGGGAAGTTGCAGCCCTATAGGGATGGGATGCGCTTCAGGAAAGAGGGGGATTGGCATATAAGGATATACCCGAGGAATTCCGAAGTGAAATTGGCCGGAATGGGGGTAGTAATGAAAAGCTGCGATGGGACACGATAAACTGCGTAAATTTGCTGAGAATAAGACATTTAACTGTCTTTTGCAAGCTGATTCGAAGGAGATTCTTTCGGGTGGATTTTTCGATTTGAAGGATCATCCGATAAAGGGAAATTGGGCCAGGGAGATGTTTGGAAGGGAGAGTGCGGAGATAGTGCTGGAGCTGGGTTGTGGCAAGGGGGAATATACCCTGGATTTGGCTCGACGGTATCCGGATAAGTGCTTTATAGGGGTGGATATCAAGGGGGCGAGGCTCTGGAAGGGGGCTAAGACGGCGACTCTGGAGAAGATGGCGAATGTGGCTTTTCTGCGGACTAGAATTGAGTTTATTACGGCTTTTTTTGCGCCAGGGGAGATTTCTGAGATATGGTTGACTTTTTCTGACCCTCAGATGAAAAGTGAGAATTCTCGTCTTACTTCGCCTTTGTTTCTGGAGAGGTATAGGAGCTTTTTGAAGCCTGGGGGGATGGTGCACCTGAAGACTGATTCGAGGTTTTTGCACGAATATACCAGGGCTGTGATTCGCGCTAACAGTCTTCCGCTTTACGCCTGCACTCTGGATTTGTATGCTGAGGCTGCTGGGTGTGGCAGAGAGATCGGGGAAGTTGTTAATGTAGGGTCTGGTAAAGGGCTCGGGGAGGCTGAGACTGCTGGTGAGGTGGTGAAGGCTGGGCTTGCTGGGACTGCTGGGACTGCTGGGGTTGGTAGTGAGGTGGTGGAGGCTGCTGCTTGTGGTAGAGATCTTGGGGAGGCTGCTGATGCTGGTTCTGGTAGAGAGGTCGAGAAGGTGAAGGTGGCTGAGGGCATTGGCATAGATAATAAGGAACTGGATCCGGTGGTGTACGAGGTTCAGACATTTTACGAGAAGATGTTCCTGGAGATGGGACTGCCGATAACTTATCTGGAGTTCGGCATAGATCACGAGGGGGAGTACCGGCATCCGGAGGATTTCGATGAGAAATACTGGCGCGAAAGCGAAGGCCCGCGCCGCTCCTTTGGGCACCAGTGATCTCGGCGGGCCAGGTCTCTTTGATTACACTTTTTTCTACGAGTCCGGCGGGCCAGGTTTTCTTTGGCTGTGATCCAGTCTCCTCCCTCCCTCCCTTCTGATGCTTGTGATTAAGCTGCTTACATAGGAAAATTTGGAAAAGAGGAAGGGGAACGTTATATTTGCTCAAATAAATTCATTAACTTATGAGACAGGAATTGGTACAGGCATTTATGCTAAAGAACGGGGATTGCTTTGATTTTGTGGCAGCCCAGGAAGTGCAGAAAAAATTGGAGGCTTTGGATGACTCTAATTCTGCCATTCTCTATAGCCTTAATCTCCAGAAACCTACAGTGATGCTTATTATAGCCATTCTTTTGGGTTGGGACAGGTTTTTCCTCGATGACATCGCTTTAGGAGTAGTGAAAGTTATTACCTGCTACGGCTGTGGTATCTGGTGGTTGATAGACATCTTCTCTGCTAAGAAGAGGACCTACGAGTATAATTATAAGAAATTCACTGAAGCTTTGTTACTCTGCAAATAATATGGCCAGTATCTTACCTCCTCATAGTAACAAGTTGGCCTGGGCCATCATCTGCACGCTCTGCTGCTGCATTCCTGGTGGAATTGTAGCCATAATATATGCCTGCAAGTCTAACAGTTTATACGATGACGCCAGATTCGTTTTGGATAATGACATCAGAAGGGAGTCTCTGTATCTGGAGTCAGAGAAAGCTAACAAGACTGCCAATACTTGGATTATCGTAAGTGTCGTATTTAGCTTGATTGTGTGGATAGCTTATATCGCTCTGGTATTCGCAGGAGTGACCGTTGGCTTCTTAGATGAATTCTTTTGCTAAGGCCAATTACTCCAGAACTAAGTCTGACACAGTTCCTTTGACGCTTTCGCATTGGCAAAAAAGAATCATATTTTGAAGAAGGTGGGCATAATCCTCGCGATACTGCTCGCTTTCTTCTTTTTGTATATCTATGCCAATTTCGATCCTTCCGAATTGCCTTTTCCGAAGTGTCTGATTTTTTGGACAACCGGTGTGAGGTGCCCTGGCTGCGGTTCCCAGCGGGCTCTACATAGTTTGCTCCAGGGAGATATCGCCGGAGCTTTTCACTTCAATGCCGCTCTGATACTTCTCTTGCCGCTGCTCCTGCTTTTGGTCCTGGCCTATTTTCTCAGGGATAAGTTCCCTCGCCTTTACCGTTTCACTTATAATCCCTATCTCTCCTGGGGTCTGCTGATATTCATCCTCCTCTGGACCCTCTTTAGAAATCTCTTCGGCTGGTAGGTTGTGGTGCATTTTGTGCTCCTCATCCCTCCCCGCTTGCCGCGGGGGCCTATTCAGGTTAATTTGGTAGGGTTCTTATTTTTTTGGGGGGGCTGATCTGTGTGCTGGGGATTTGATCTTTTTTTGTAGGAATCTTTTTGCAGGGATCTGTTTTTTGGTTTTTGGTTTGTTTACTGGGAATTTGATTTATTTGCTGGGGAACTGATTAATTTGCTAGTCTTCTCCACACCCTCACTCCCGAGGCCATCGATTCTCCGAATTTTCGCAAAGTTAATTCCTCACTATATCCAGGGTAGTTTCCCCATTATGTTCAACTAGTTTCCAGATTACGTTTAGCTAGCTTCTCTCTCTAATCCAGGTAGGTCCCCTCTTTCTCTTTCGACCCCGAGCCCATCGGTGAGTAAAAACCCCGATTTACTCACGGAACTAGTCTTCCATGGGTCCGCGGTGAGTAAAAAGCTTGATTTGCTCACCAAACCTATCTTCCAGATGCCATCGGTGAGTAAAAACCCCGATTTACTCACGGAACCTTTATTCCAGAGCCCCGTGGTGTGTAGATATGGCAAATCTAGAGAGAGGTATCGCGGAGAATAACGATTACCTGCCAGATAATGTGGAATTACCTGGCAGGAAATAAGTTGTTGATCTCAAAAATGCTAAGTTTAAGCAATCGTACTATCTGTTGATTGGATGAGCGATAGTCGAAATGTAATTTGTATGCAACATCCAATACTTGAGCCTTACTTAATTCAGATAGTTTAGTCACCCTATATTCCTCCTTCAGTATTCTATATATTTGTAAGAATAGTTCCTCATCGGATAAAAAGTCAGTATCATCCAACTCCACTGCCAATTCCCTATAAGATTCTACATCTTTGCTTAGCATTACAAAGTAATGTCTGGCATCTCTGAACATATTCATACCAGTGTGAATATCACAGTAGTTTTCCGGACTAATATAGCCATTGATTATTTTCCAGTCATCAGGTAAAGCAGGAACTCTTCCTTTGAACATTATTCTTTTTGTTGAAAATTTAATCTTTGAAAATTCATTAGAATAAGATGTTGTACTAAAATAAAATGAGCCGCTACTCCAGGGATAATTATAA
>CAMFSN010000038.1 GCA_945983015.1 uncultured Bacteroidales bacterium | reverse complement strand
CACTCGCAGCAAGCAGGCTACTGTCCTTTGGAGCCTGAGCCAAACTGTCTGCGAGCTCCGAGTTCTCTTTCCCCTGCGGAGCGGGATTCTGCCGCTCGGGTAGAGCAGGAGAGGCTTGAGATTTGGCCTCGAGTCCAGATTGTGAAGAGCCATTCTGTGAGGATTCAGGCTTAAGCCCGGGACGAGTACCGGCAGCCTTGGCCTTGGCATCCTGAGCGGCAGCCTCTGCGGCTTCAGCCGCTTTTCTCCTGTACTCTCCGACTGGGTCAGTCATAATATCCGCCAGACGAGCCTGCGCGTTCTTTAGCTCCGAAGATGGGATGTCGCAATACCTTAAAGTATAATACATCAGGGTGTCGGCTCCGAAATACAGAGTGTCCGCAGGCTGTCCTTCCTGCTGAGTCACTATGGAGACAGCCGCCTCGTCCATCAGGGTGACAGTGGCCAGACTATCCTCATAAAAAAGATACTGGGACAGAGCGGAAGTGTTTCGGACGCTATCCTGAATCTGAACCGTTCCGCGCATCAGGATATTATTCAGATTCCTGTAATAATACAGACTGTCGCACCAGGATTCATTGTCCTTGGTGGTTGCGTGAACGGAACCCGTGAAAAAGAAAAGTTCCCTTTCCCTGTCATACCAACCCCTTTGGGCTGAAAGCATATTGTCATCCTTCCAGAAGTCGATATAAGTCTTGAATACAGCCTTTTGAGTCTCGGTATAATAATCCAGGGACTGAGTCTTTATAAAGACTGAATCCGTGAACATGTTCACATTGTTCGAAAAAGTGAAAAGTCCCTCTTTGGAGTCATAGCTGCCGTCTATACTCTCTATCACCTGCCCGTCCTTATCCTTCATAGAAGCTCCCTTGCTGAAGACTGCCACACTGTCGGAGGTATTATAGTCCAGAAAATGGGTTCTCAGGATATTATTCTCCTTATCCCGAAGCTGAACCACCCCGCCACGGAACTGGGCCAGGTTCTCATCTACATAATAATCCAGCTTTTGACTGGTCAACTCTGTCCCTTCCTGACTCAGACGGACATTTCCGAAGGCATTGATGATATTCTCCTCCACCCTCCAATAGGCGGTGTCGCAGATGAGATAAGTGTCGTTATGAAGAAAAGTGGCATTCACCGCCTGACGATAGGCCTTCTGATTCTCGTCAGTAATCATCCTCACGGAACTGGCCTTCACCAGATGCACGTAAGGATCATCTCCATCGTTTTGAGGAGAGGCGATCATCAGAGCCGATACTCCGAGCAGAGTGCCGAGCAGGAGTGTTATTTTCTTATCTTTTCGCTCCATCCCTCACGTGAGAACTCACAATCCTCGAACATAGGATCGATTACTATATAGGTCTCCTTAATCTTTCTGGAGATAAAATCGTCGATGGCAGCGTTCTGCTTGCCTACCACCACCGTCTTGTAAAGCACGTCGTAATCCTTGTCGAAGTTGGCCGTATGGGCCGGAATAGTCTTATCCAATCGAATAATCTTATACACCAGGTTTCCACCATCTATGGTAAAGGCTCCCCTTCCCTCATTGTCCGTAGAGGTGAAAGGCTCTGATATCTCCCCTTCTTTCAAAGAAGCTATAGCCTTATAGTCAGCGGGTTTCATCTGATCGACCTCGAAATAGGAGGACCCGCTGTTAGGATCCGCCATCTGCCCGCCATTGGTTCTGGTAGAAGGGTCCTCGCTGAATCTTCTGGCAGCCTGCTCGAAACTTATGTTTCCGGCCAGGATCTCAGTCTTCAGGCTGTCCAGCTTGGCATAGGCTTTCTCCATATCCTCAGAGGTGTATTCCGGCTTGATCAGTATGTGACGGGCGTGGAACATATCTCCCTTCTTGCTAATCATCTCTATGATATGGAAGCCGTCCGGAGTCTCCACTATATTCGACACCATTCCAGGCTTCAGGGCCATTGCGGCATCCGAGAAGGAAGTCCAGAATGAGGACTTGTTCGCCATACCGAGGTCTCCACCCGTGCGGGCGTTGCTCGGGTCCTGGGAGTAAAGGCGGGCCAATGTGCTAAACTTCTCTCCGGAGACAATCCTCTCCCTTATTTCCAGAAGCTTTTCCTTAGCCGCCATCTTAGCCGCCTCCCTGTCCGGATAGATGCAGATCTGGCTCATCTGATACTGGGCAGGAATCATAGGGAGATTGGCCTTGGAAGTAGTGTCCATATACTGCTTCACGTCGTAAGGAGTCACTTCCGGAATGCCTTTGGCTATCTCGGACTGTTCCTGCTGGGTCAAAGACATCTCCTCCAACTGCTTACGCCAATCCTCCCTGAGCCTGTTCACGGATTTGCCGAAGTATTCCTCTACGGCCTCCTCTCCTCCCAGGTCGGTAAGCAAACTGCTTATACGGTCGTTAAGATTGGCATTCACGCTCTCGTAGTTCACCACCAGGGAATCCACTCTGGCCTGAGAGAGAATCAGTTTATTTGCCAATATCTGCTCCAGTATGTCGCATCTCATAGCCTTGTCCGAAGCATATCCCCTAGCCCGCATCATACGGACTTCCTGCTCTATGTCGGAAAGCATCACGAACTCTCCGCCTATAATGGCCACAGTCTTGTCTGCCAATCCGCTATACTTCTGTGCTCCGGCTGCCACACACAGCAAAGCTCCTGCGAACACCGTCAAAAACCTCTTCATAAAATGTCTTAATATATTACAAATATCCCTCTGTCGGAAGCCCCGTCAAGCAAGCTCCGTTCCAGATTGACCAGCAATTCTCTTTTTCTTTCACTAAGTATATACTCCTTTATTCTCTCCTGACAATACTCAAAAGGGGCGACTCCGCTCTTCTTTATCTCCCTTACATAAGCTGTCTTTATGTCGGACATATCTCCGTTGTCGATGCTTATGTAATTGTTTTTCAGGTGAGAGAGCATAGTTATATAATCAGTGTTGAAATCCTTTGCCAACTCCGAGGCGTCCATCCAATCCTGGGAATTGTCATAATACCTTATGGCATAGACCCTGGCCAGACTATCTACGGCCACCACATCGCCAGAACGGTTCGAAGACATTTTTTTGATAAGAAAATCCTTCTGCTCCGAAGTTTTCAGAATATCTATGAAGCGTACCTTTAGAATTGGCCTTTCGAGTTTGAAAAGACTCTGATGAGCAGTGTAGAATTCGAACATCTGGTCTTCGGTAACCAGGGTATCAAGCCTCTCATTCACAAACTGCTGCTCATAGCGATACCGCAGCAGCGACCTCTTGTAAGACTCCAGCTCGGCAGTCACGTCCTGCTCCGCCTTAGGCAACTGGCTCTGAGCCATATCGCTGAATATCTGGCCGGAAGCCCAGGAATTGATATACTGTAAGGCGAGGTTCAAGCTGTCCGCTGAGGAAACCCCTGCGGGGATGTATTTTTTCAACTCCGACTTATATAACTTGTGTTTGCCCACCTTGGCCACCACCTCGTCATCGTGAATGAGGGACTGAATCGCATTACAGGATGGAAATACAGCCAAAGTTAAGAGCAAGACTAGTGATTTCAACTTTCTCATAAGCTGCAAATATAGCATTTTATGCAGACAAATAAAAGAGGTGGCCACCCTCTCAGGCAGCCACCTTCCGTATTTGTAAAATACTCCTAAAGATTAGGATTCATCTCTTTCCACTGATCTACAGGAGGAACGATGCCCAGGGCTACGATCTCCTCACGCATAGCGCAAAGGTGCTCATAAGAAGCCTGCAGAGCTGCAAGTTCCTCTTCTGTTCCCTGAGGAGCCGTGAAGTGAACGCCGCTTGCATCGATAACTGTAGGCATAGCCATAATCACGTTCTTGAAACCGCACTTCTCGCAGTTTACATAGCAGCCTGCAGGAAGGGTGAATTTGTCTCCGCCCATAGCGGCCTCTATCATCTTCACTGCATTGTAAGCCGGACTCTGGAATGAAGAACGGCCGCGAAGTTTGATGATGGCTGAACCTCCCTGAATAGTCTGCTGCTTGATCTCAGCCATTCTCTCGGCTGAAAGGCCCATCTCGCTGAGTGGCTTTCCGTCCACCTTTACCTGAGATGCGAACACTGCCATCTGCTCCCCGTGTCCACCATAAGTGTGAGCTCCGGTTACAGCGCTCTGAGGAACGCCGAATTCTCTGGCCAGATTACTTTGAAGACGGGTAGAGTCGAGAGCGGCGAGGGATGTGAGCTGCTCAGGCTTGAGACCAGAATGGATAAGAGCGGTAAGGGCTGTTACGTCAGCAGGGTTGAAGATAACTACCACGTGCTTAACGTCAGGACAATACTCCTTGATATAGTCACCGAACTGAGCGGCGATCTGGCAATTGCCTTTGAGCAGATCCTCGCGGGTCATACCTTCCTTACGTGGAGCGCCACCTGAGGAGATGATGTACTTGGCATCAGTGAAGGCTTCCTTTGGATCTACGGTCCAAGTGATGTTAGCACCTTCAAAGCCGCAGTGATACATTTCTTCAGCTACACCGTGAACACCTGGCTCAAAGATATCATAAAGACAGATGTTAGGAGTAAGACCCAGCATAAGGGCTGTCTGAGCCATATTTGAGCCGATCATTCCGCCGGCACCTACAATGGTCAGTTTCTCGTTAGTCAAATATTTCATATCTTAAAAAATATAATGATTTCAAAACGCCTGCAAATATAACTATAGCAAATATTTTAAGCAAAAAAAGCCTCCACTTTCTCAGAATGCCCCGTCTGTGACCTCTGGAATGAAGGTTCCGTGAGTAAATCTGACAAAAAGGTGCAGGTATGGTGGTTTTTCAAGTGAAAAACATTATATTTGCAGCTGTTTTATATATTTTATGGCTTTATTTTTTACAAAAGATCTTGATGACCCCGCGCACTCGCGCGTAGGAGTCTGGAAAATTTCAGAGAGTGAGGCAGAGCTTCGCGCGATGACGTCCATTCCCTCAGACGAGCTTGAGGAAATTTCCTATATTAAAAGTGAATCCCTGCGAAAGCAGAAGTTGGCAGTAAGGGCGCTTCTGGATGCTATGTTCGAGGAGAAAGTCTATCTTTCGCATCACGATAACGGCAAGCCTTACATCGAAAACAACGCCATCAACATCAGTATCACGCACACCGACAAATACGTCGCCGTTATGCTAAATGACGAGGACGAGGTGGGTATAGACTGCGAGTCCCTGGACAGGGATTTTTCCGCAGTGGAAAAGAAAGCCCTTTCCCGCGAAGAGATAGAGGATCTTGACGAGGAGGAGAGGAACGAGCAGCTCGCCATCTACTGGTGCGCTAAGGAGAGTATCTATAAACTGACCTCCCAGCACGACGTGGATTTCGCGGAGCAGATTAAAGTGGAGTCCTTCCGTCTTAAAGACGAGGGAGAACTGGAAGCCACCTTCACGGACAAGGACGGCTACGAGCAGGAATTGGAACTGCTTTACTTTACTTTTGACCGTCACGTATTGGTCTGCGTTTCAGAGTAACAAAATTGTTATAAGAGCGTCTCTCCCGATTTTTGATTTTAAGACATATCGTCTTGTTAACCAATGTGTTAGCGAGACGATTTTTCTTTGTTGAAAACTTTATTTGAGGAAAATAAGCGAAAGAATAATCATATCGTTTATCTTTGCATAAGGAATTCTTGCCCCATCGGAGCGAGATTATTTTTTCACTCGAAATAATAAGCAAAAGATATGATTAAGTACGTAACTAAAAGAGATGGCCGCAGGGTGGACTTCAACAACCAGAAGATAGTAGCCGCCATACTGAAGGCAATGGCTGTGACAGAAGATGGAGAAGACATCATCCTCGCCGCAAAGATAGCCGACACTATCTCCAGACAGCAGAAGGAGGAGATGAGTGTGGAAGAAATCCAGGACTGCGTAGAGATGGAACTTATGAAGAGCCCTCGCAAGGAGGTGGCCAAACGTTACATCGCATACAGGAACCAGAGAAACCTGGCCCGCAAGGCTAAGACCACGGAGATCTTCCAGGAGATTATCGACGCTCAGGCCAATGACATCACCCGTGAGAATGCCAATATGAACGCCGACACTCCTGCGGGAATGATGATGAAGTTCGCATCCGAAGCCACAAAGACCTATGTGGACGAATGCCTGCTCGCAGAGGACGTCCGTGAGGCAGTGAAAGGTGGTTACATTCACATCCACGACAAGGACTACTACCCTACCAAGAGCCTTACCTGTCTGCAGCACCCACTCGACCTTATCCTCGAGCACGGACTGAAAGCAGGACACGGGGAGAGCAGACCGGCCAAAAGAATCGAGACCGCAAGCGTATTGGCCTGCATATCTATGGAGACAGTGCAGAACGAGATGCACGGAGGTCAGGCTATTCCGGCATTCGACTTCTACCTCGCCCCTTATGTCAGAAAAACTTTCCAGGAGGAACTCCGCAAACTCGCAGAGTATGATAATACCGACTACTCCTATCTCTATGACGTAGCCATCTCCGACTATCTCAAACACGACCTGACCGGTCTTTCCGGAGACGAGAGAGTCGTTCAGCAGTGTATAAATATGACAGTATCGAGAGTACACCAGTCTATGGAGGCTTTCGTACACAATATGAATACTATTCACTCCCGCGGAGGAAACCAGGTGGTATTCAGTTCCATCAACTACGGAACCGACACCTCTGCAGAAGGCCGCTGCATCATCCGCGAGATTCTTAACACCACTTATGAGGGAGTAGGAAACGGCTCCACTGCCATATTCCCTATCCAGATCTGGAAAAAGAAGAAAGGTGTCAGCTACCTTCCGGGGGATCCAAACTATGACCTTTACAAATTTGCCTGCAAGGTAACTGCCCGCCGCTTCTTCCCGAACTTCCTGAACCTGGATGCCACTTTCAATCAGGACCCTGACTGGAAGGCAGACGACCCTAAGCGTTATGTTCACGAAGTCGCCACTATGGGTTGCCGTACCAGAGTCTTCGATAACAAGTTCGGACCTCGCACCTCTATCGGACGCGGAAACCTCAGCTTTACCACTATTAATATCGTACGCATCGCCATAGAGTGTATGGGTATAGAAAATCAGGAGGAGAGAATTGCCGCCTTTATGAACAAGCTCGATTGGGCTCTTGACATCTCGGCCAAGCAACTTAACGACCGCTACAACTTCCAGAAAACAGCCCTCAAGAAGCAGTTCCCTCTGCTTATGAACGGACTCTGGACTGGTTCTGAGAATCTCGGCCCTAATGATACAGTGGAGAGCGTCCTGAATCAGGGAACCCTCGCTATAGGCTTCATAGGATTGGCCGAAACTCTGATCGCCCTGATCGGCAAGCATCACGGAGAGAGCGAGGAAGCTCAGGAACTGGGTCTGAGAATCATCAAGCATATGAGGGAAAGAATCAATGGCTACTGTGAGACCTATCAGCATAACTTCAGCCTCTTCGGAACTCCTGCGGAAGGCCTTTCCGGAAGATTCACAAAGATGGACAAGAAGAAGTTCGGCATCATCCCTGGCATTACTGACAAGGATTACTACACTAACTCCAGCCACGTTCCGGTGTACTATCACTGCACCCCTGAGCACAAGGCTAAAATCGAAGGTCCTTACCACCAGTATGAAGGCGCCGGCCACATCTTCTACGTGGAGATAGACGGAGATGCCACCCACAACCCTGAGGCCATTATGAACATCGTGGACCTGATGGACAAATACAACATCGGTTACGGTAGCGTTAACCATAACAGGAACCGTTGTCTGGACTGCGGGTACGAAGATGCTTCCGAAGACCTTAAGGAATGCCCTCACTGTCACTCGAAGAATATCGACACCCTTCAGAGAATTACCGGTTACCTGGTAGGTACCACCAATCGTTGGAACAGCGGTAAATTGGCAGAGTTAAAAGACCGTGTCGTTCACAAATAAAATCTCAGTAATGGATATAGTGCAGCAGACCATGGCCGATGGCCCTGGTCTGCGCATTGCCATATACTGCGCCGGTTGTCACCACCATTGCCCGGGCTGCCATAATCCTCAATCCTGGGACATCAACAACGGCCACTGGATGAGCATAGATGAGATAATGGAGATAATCCGCGAAGACAGCATTTCCAATGTAAGTTTCAGCGGCGGCGACCCCTTCTATCAGGCTGAGGCCTTTACGGAATTGGCCCGAAGAATAAAAGAAGAGACAGGGAAAAATATCTGGTGCTGGACAGGATTCACCTTGGAGGAGATTCAGGAAGACCCCATCAAATCCCAGATGCTCAAATACTTGGACACCCTTGTGGACGGGCCATTCATCCTGGAGCAAAGGGACACGAGCCTCTTATTCAGAGGTTCCCCAAATCAGAGAATCATTCATCTTAGCCCCGTAGAGGAAGATATATGCCCGGGGGCTGTGGAATTGATCAAATTCCGTTAAAGCAGCCAAGGCTCAGGATCCGTGGAAGCGGTTCCTTTCCAGATCTGGAAGTGAAGCTGGGTCTGATCGGAGATGGTGTCCACTATCCCAATCTGCTGCCCGCAGCTCACCTTATCCCCCGCCTTGACATTCACCTGCTTCAGCTTACAATAGAAACTGTAGTATTCGCCGTGCTGGATGAGTACACATTGGTTATATCCAGGCATCACCACCACCTTGCTCACCTCTCCATCGAAAACCGCCTTAACGGGCTCAGATGCGGCGGTCGAGATATTCACCCCATTGTTAAAAGGCAGCTCCACATTCTTATACACCGGGTGCTTGTGCTTGCCATAACGCCCTACTATAGTGCCGTTTACAGGCCAAGGCAACTTGCCCTTATTAGCCGCAAACTCCTTTGAAAGCTGGATATCCACCTGCTTTTGCGGACTGCTCTTCGCCTTGCGCTTACGATTCTGCTCAGCGATAAGTTCCGCGATTTTTTTATTCAGGGCGTCTATCTCCTTTTTCTTCTTCTTAATCTCCGCCTGATACTTGCTCTTATTCTTCTGGAGTCCAGCGAGAATCTGACTCTCCTTCTTCTCACTTGCCTTCAGAGTCTGCAACTCCTGGTTTCTCTGTGCCAATACCGCCTTATTCTCCTGCCGCAGGGAATCCAACTGAAGTTTTTCCCTCTCCAGGACTTCCTTCCGCTGGGCTATGCTCTTCGCTTCGTCACGAAGATTATCCGAGGCGGTACGCAGATAATTGAAACGACGCACCACCTGAGCCACACTCTCCCCCGAAATCACATACAGAAAACGGAGCTTCGGATCCCTGCTCAGATACGCGCTTTTTATAAGGCTTTGATAGTAAGCCAAATTCTCATCCAAAGCCTGCTGCGTCTGAGCTATCTGCGAGTTTTTCTGCCGGATTTCCCGACTGAGCCTCGAGGACTCCTTCTCGCTCTGCGCCACCAGCTGCCGACAGGCCTCTATCTTCTTTTTAGTCAAGGCCAATTGTGCCGTGGCGTCTGCGCTTTTCCCCTCATTAGCCTTCAACTGCCTGTCCAAGTCCTCTATCTCCTTGCGCAATTTTTCCACCTGCTGTTTCTGGGCATCCTGAGCAGACAGAGTCGCGGAGCAAAGCAACAAACTTAAAGCTATGAGAACAAATTTTTTCATTTATCCTTGGCCAAATTCCTATAATACTCTGCCAGATCCTGCTCTCCCAAGGCCTCAAGGGTCAGGGCATAGTGTTCCAATATCTCCTTATGCTCCTTTCCTCCATAGACCAGGGCCTTTTTATAATACTTTTTCGCCTCCTGGTATTCTCCCCTCAAATAAAGAATGAAAGCGTAGGTGTCCAGATAAGATGGCTCCTCAGGCCTGAGGTCCAGAGCCTTCTTCGCCATCTTTTTAGCCTTTTTCAAATCCTTTTTTTCCAAGCTGAGAGCATAGGCATAGTTATTCAGGATATTGGCGCTTTCAGGGAAGAGCTTATAGGCTTTCTCGTAATATCTCAAGCCCTTATTCTTATCCTTACCATAAAAATACAGGGTGGCCAAGCTGGAATAGACATTGGCAATTTCCTTCTTGTCACTAAGGTGATCAAGGGCTTCCAAGAGGATTTTCTCTCTCTTAGGCGCATCCTCCGAATACAATGCCTCCATCATAAGCCAAGGCAAGGAAGAATCGGGAGACAATTCCACTACAGAGCGATAGAATTTCTCAGCCTCAGCCTTGTCCCCCTTGACTTCTGCCCAGGAAGCGGCCAGAATATAAGATTGCATATCCCTTGGATGCACTTCTATAAAAAGAGCACAGACCTCATCTATCCTCTTTAGAAAAATCCTCAACTGGGAAGGTCCCATAGAATTGACCAGGCCGGTAATGATATCGGCCTTGGTGTCCACATCCAAATCAGGATGCATCACTATAGAGGGCAGGATATTGAAGGCTGAGGTAAAATCCGATTTATCCATATAATAATCCAAAAGCAGACCGCTGGCCATCAGAAAACCAGGGTCCTTTTCGAGAGCCGTGTTAAGGTGATCCAGAGCCAGGGAGTCCTTGTGGGACTTAAATTCAGACTTGGCCAGAACCGTCAGGAAATATGGATTATTATACTTGTTCGGGAACTTTTGCATCATCTCCAAGGCCAGCGAATCTACGACAGTGCTTTTTTTATAAACAACTTCCGCAACGGAGAAAAGCATTTCATAGTAATTCGGATTCGAAGGGTCCAACTCCTTAGCCCTCTGAAGACAGTTTGCGCTGCCTTCGTAATCCTGCTCATTCCAAAGACAAAATGAGAGATAATACCAGGCCATATCATCCTCGGGATTAAGCGAGAGATATCTGTTCAGAAGGACTTTGGCCCTAGAATAATCTTCATTGCTGATAAGCTGGGCAATGTCTATGATGCTTTCTCCCCTGGCCGATACAGCCAGCACGGAACAAAGCAGCAAAAGAAGCGTGATTATTCTTTGTTTTAAACGCATAATTTACAAAAATAACCAAAAAACATTGGAATAAGTAAAGTAAAGCGTAAATTTGAGGAAGATAAAAAGCAAATGCAACTATTTTCGAAAAAAGAGCATCTTAACAGATGGATAGAAAGGGCTAGGGAGGGTGACTCCAGGGCTCAGAAGTCCATCTACGATATGCTGAGCGCGAAAATGTATGCAGTATGTCTTAGATATATGGGAGACCGAGATTCGGCCACTGACATTCTTCAGGATGGTTTCGTGACTCTTTTTGAAAAGATAGGAAGCTATTCGGGAGAAGGGTCTTTCGAGGGCTGGGCCAGGAAGATTTTCGTAAACACGGCCCTTATGAGTTTGAGAAAACACGATGTTCTCAGGGCTAGCGAGGATATCGAAGAAGCCTTCGGAATTAGTGACAGCAGTGTGACTGTCATTCAGAAAATGGGCTATCAGGAACTCCTGAATTTGGTGGCACAGCTTCCTGCGGGATACAGAACCGTCTTTAATATGTTCGTTATAGAAGGTTACTCCCATAAGGAGATCGCTCAGAAATTGGGGATAGAGGAAGTCACTTCCCGATCCCAGCTTTTAAGGGCGAGAATGATGCTGCAAGAAAAAATAAAAAAGATGAAGTAATGGAAGTTAAGGATATATTCGACAGCATTATTAAGGAAAAGCTCAGCTCCGCGAGCCTGAAAGCTCCCGATTCGGTATGGGAGAATGTTTCAGGACGCCTGGCTCAGAACAGAAGCCGACACGCTTTCAACTGGTGGTGGAGCGCTGCAGCGGGGCTTTGTGCGGCCGCGGCAGCCTTAGCGCTGATAATAAGCGGAGGAGCCCAGAGAGTGGATGATGCAGGGGAGGAGCTGTTACACAGAATCGAAGTCCTGCCTTCCGAAGGAAGGGGATTGGCATACGCGGAAAATATCTTTAATGGCGGTGCTAAGGCTTTGGAGATGGAACTCAAGCTGCGGGAAAGGCCGGTGATACCGGAGCAAGCACTTAGCGAAAGCTCTGAAAATGAAGAAATTAAGCAGAGAGAAAAGCCGAATGAGGAAAAGAGCTCTGCGATGCCGGAGCAGACTTGGACTGACCCTTTCGCAGCTATGATGGCAGAAGACCAGGCTCAGACAAGGCAGAAAAAGGTCCAGAAATCAGGAATCACTCTTGGGGGTATAATTGGGGCTAACGACGCCCACCAGCAAAGCCGCAGCAGCGCCCACCCTATGTGGACCAGCGGTTACACCTACGACGGTGTGAATGAGAACAGCACCTCCACCTACAGCGTTCCGGTCAGCGTCGGAGTATCATACAGACATTCCTTAGGAGAGAAGTTCGCTCTCAGCGTTGGAGTGAACTGGAGTATGCTGAACCGTTATTTCAAGGGTTCCTATAACACTGTGGAAGGTGAAGTCACACACAGCCTGCATTATGTGGGCATTCCGCTGAATCTTTACTATAATATAGTTCAAAACCGTAACATTTCGATATATGCCTACGGGGGATTCAGTGCGGAAAAGTGCGTAAGCAGCAAATACTACATCCGCTCCACCTCGAACATTCCGCTTATCAGCGAGAATGTAAAGGAGCTCCAGTTCGGGCTGAAGTTGGGAGTAGGTGGAGCCTTCAGACTTACAGATTTCCTCTCCCTGTATTTCGACCCTTATCTGGCTTATTACATCCCAGCAAACCAGCCGAAGAGTCTTAGGACCGAATACCCTGCGATGATCAGTTTCGAGGCTGGTCTCAGATTCAATCTATAATGCTTCTATCTAGAATTCTATAGCCGGCAGCTTCCATAAGGTGCTCGGCTTTTATCTGCTCACTACCCTGCAAATCGGCTATGGTGCGGGCCACCCTGATGATTCTGTAATAAGCCCTCATCGAAAGGCTCATCCTCTCCATAAGCGAGGTCATAAAGTCCTCAGATTCAGCATCCAGAGGGCAGTACTCAGAGAGTTGCCTGTTAGTCATAGAGGAGTTGGCAGTGATTCCGCTCCCCGAAAAGCGCTCCTGCTGCCTCTTCCTGCATTCAAGCACCCTTCGGGCTATCTGCTCCGAAGTCTCCTCCTGCTCTCTGGAGCGAAGCTGGCTGGAGCTGATAGGTCTTACCAGCACCTGCAGGTCCATCCTGTCCATTATAGGTCCGCTAAGCCTGGCTAAAAAGCGCTGTCTTTCGGCAGGCGTGCAAGTGCACCTGTCACCCTCGCCATAATAGCCACAAGGACAAGGGTTTGCCGCTGCCACCAGAGTAAAGTCGGCAGGGTATTCCACCTTGGATCGTAATCTAGATATCAAAACCTTCCCATCTTCCAAAGGAGCCCTCAAGGCCTCCATCACCCCCTTGGGCATAAGATTGAACTCATCCAGAAAGAGCACGCCCAGATGAGCCAGGGTCACTTCACCCGGAATTATGTTCTCCGTACCGCTGCCTCCCCCGATCAAGGCGGCAAGAGGGGCGCTGTAGTGAGGGCTTCTGAAAGGCCTTCTCCACATCAGGCCTCCGCTGCTGTTCCCTATGCCTGCTATGGAATAAATCTTCGAGCACATAAAGGCCTCTTCCTTGCTCATCGGAGGCAGTATTCCTGCCAATGCCTTTGC
>CAMFSN010000037.1 GCA_945983015.1 uncultured Bacteroidales bacterium | reverse complement strand
ACCCCATTTGTTGTTAGCACCGAAACGAGATGAACCTTCACGGCGAAGTGATACTGAAGCCAGATACTTCTCTTCGTAGTTATAGTTTACACGACCGAAGAAGGCTGCGAGGGTGTTAGAATTTCTGTACGAAGACATCTTCATATAGGTCTTCTCTGGATCACCGTTACCCATCTGGAAATACTTGGATGACTCTGTAGGGAAGCCTTTGTTCTCCAGACTTGATCCGTCATAGAGGAAGTTCTGCCAGGAGAAACCTGCTACAGCAGCGAAGTGGTGACCGTCAAAGGTGTTAGAATAGTCTGCAGTAGCCTCGAAGAGTCTGTTCCAGGAACTGCTTACGCTACGACCAGCCCTTCCAGTACCTTCTTTGTCTTTGTTCAATCTTCCATTTGCCCAGAAGTTATAGTTGTCACCTTCTTCTATGGCGCCGAAGGCATTGATCTTCAAACCTTCGATAGGCTTGACGTTTACCGTAGCCTTTACAGAACCCCTGAAATAATTACCTTGCTGATAGCTTTCCTTGTTATTCAGTGCCTCGACAGGGTTAGTCTCACCTGTTCCCTGAGGGGTATAGTATCCGGAATCTGTTTCAGGATCATAGATAGGATATGTAGGGTTGAGAATTGCTGCCATCTTGAAGTCTCCTGTGAAATAATCGTTACGATAATGCATGTAGGAGAGATCATACTGAAGTTCGAGCCAGCCGTCAAGGGCTTTCTGAGATGCGGCGATTTTTCCGATCAGTTCACTTCTGTTATTGTTTTTCGCAATACCCTCGGCATTTTTGTAATTGATGGAAGCGCGATAGTTGAATTTGCTGGAAGAACCTACGATAGCCACGTTGTGATTGTGGGTCAAGGCGGCTGAGCGGCACATTTCATTCATCCAGTCGGTATTTACATCCTCATTTACAAGCAGAGGTTTAACTGCTCCACCGGAAAGGGTTTCAAGATTACGATATTCCTCAGGACTTGCCATTCCCAGGTCTCCGTTACGAACGGATACTGAAGCATAGCCGGCGTATTCAACCCTGGTAGAAGCTACTTCGTTAAAGTTGTCTCCTCTCTTGGTAGTAATGATAATAACACCATTTGTACCGCGAGTACCGTAGATGGCGGCTGCAGAACCGTCCTTGAGGACGTCCATAGAGGCGATTTCATCCGGAGAGATATTATCAATGTTGCTTACAGGAACACCGTCCACGATGTAAAGCGGGCTGGTACCTGCACCTTTGTCAAGGGTGGAGAAACCACGAATCTGAACATTGAAACCTGTGGAAGTAGGGTCTGCAGTGGTTCGGCTGATGTTAAGACCTGCCACTTTACCTTGCAGCAAACCTACTGGACTGGTCTTGATACCGGCGTTGAAATCTTCAGACTTCACAGAGGCGACAGAGCTTGTCACCTCTTTCTTCTTCTGAGAACCGTAACCGATGGCGACGGCCTCTTCGAGGAAGAGGGTATCTTCTTTCAATACGATAGTTTTAGGTAAGTCACTTGCTTTGAAAGTAACTGTAGCATAACCCACGAAACTGATTTCGATGATAGCGTCAGGAGAGGAAACCTTCAGGCTGAATGCACCGTCAAGGTCGGTAGCGACACCATTGGTGGTGCCCTGTTCCAATACTCCAGCTCCTCCGATAGGACCGAATTCGTCCACTATCACACCTTCTACGACGAAGGTGTTCTGGGCATAGGCCTGTACTCCGGCTGTAAGTGTCAGCGCGAGTGCAGAAAGGAATGCGAGCAATTTTTTCATTTATGAGTTTTAATTAGATTTACGCTGATAGCGCCAAAAATTAACAATAGTCCAGCTACGAGGAACATACTCAGCTGAGCACCTCCCACAAGCTTGAGAATCAAGCCACCCAGGGCTGCTGCCACGATTTGAGGCAGGCAGATGGTACAGTTGAAAAGACCCAGATATGTTCCGATATGTTCGCCCTTCAAGGAATTCGTCAGGATGCTGAAAGGCAGAGCCAGCATAGCGGCCCAGGCTGCACCCACCAGGGCGAAGGATATGAAGAGCAAGAATTTGTCGTGAATGAAGAATACGGATGCGAAGCCTGCGGCCCCCAGAAGGAGGCTCACTACGTATGCCAATTTCTCATTCCTGAACTTCGGAATCACCATTGCCCACAGCAGCGAACCCACGGCCTGCACTGCGAAGAGAATGCCTACCCAGTTTCCGGCTTCCTGGTATCCGGCTGAGCTTACGTCAGTGGTATTCCAGACGCTGTCTGCGATAGCTCCATTCGTATAGGTCCACATATACAGGAAGGCGGCCCAGCAGAAGAACTGCACCAGACCCACGGTCCAGAAAGTGGAAGGGGCATTTTTAAGCAGAGTGATGAAATTAGGACTCTTCTTATTTTTCTCAGCCTCAAGGTCGATGCCGTGGAATTCGGCATATTCCTTCGGAGGCATTTCCTTAACATTAAATATAGTATAAAGAACACAGAGGATAAGAATGGCCGCACCTATATAGAATGCGTACTTCACTGTGTCCGGAATCTGTCCTTCAGGGGCGGTGTTAGCAAGTCCTATCCAGGCGAAAAGGAAAGGGAACACGTAGCCCACAAGGCTGCCGGCATTACAGAGGAAGCTCTGGATGGAATAAGCCTTAGTTTTCTGCTTCTCGTTTACCATATCGCCCACCAGCATCTTGAAAGGCTGCATCGCCATATTGATAGATGTGTCCAGCAGCATCAGAGCCACCAGGCCAAATATCATCGCTCCTCCGATGCTCAATCCAAAACTTCCTGCGTTAGGAAGCAGGCACATCACGAGGATGGCGATGAGCGAACCAAGGAGAAGATAAGGAATGCGGCGACCCAGTTTACACCAGGTTCTGTCGCTATATTTTCCCACCAGGGGCTGGACAATCATACCCATCAGAGGTGGCAGAATCCAAAAGAAACTAAGATTATGAGGGTCGGCACCCAAGGTGGCGAAGATACGCGATATGTTCGCGCTTTGAAGGGAATATGCTATCTGCACTCCGAAGAAGCCGAAGCTGATATTCCACAACTGCCAAAAACCGAGATCTCTTTTTTGTTGCATTTAATGGTTATACATTTAGTGTAATAGTCCACGAATTTACCCAATAAAAAGATAAGAGAAAAAGCCCCTTTGACGAAGTGCGAATTGAGATTGACGAATTGCAAGTTTTTAATGACGAAGCAAAATACCTTTGCATATTCCTCGAAAATCCCTATCTTCGTATCACCCAATAGGTATGACGAAGGCTAAAACTATCTCTGTGGCTACCATAGTCCACATCTTTGGTATTCTCCACGCCGCTCTCGCTTTGTCCTGCAGGTCGCTCGGACTCAGTGACGAGCTCGCCTTGACTATGCTCACCATTACTATGGCTGTGGTTATCTCCCTGAAAAAGAAGGTGGTAGTCGAGTTTTACGCCATTAGCATCGTGATTGTAAATGTGGTGGGTTACCTGTGTGGTATCGTATTGGCACAATTTCTATCCAAGGTCATTCCGTCAGAATTGGCCTCTCACGCGCTATCCACTTTCATAACCACAGAGATATTGGGTTGGGGATTGGTCTACTTGGCCAAATTTTTCAAAAGTGAGGAAAGTGGGGACGCACTCAAGTCGCTGCGTTTCGTCTTGCTCGCGGCAATTGGCATCATTATAGTGAGACTGCTTTTTCTCACTTTGATTTCAAATATGCAAGCCACTTCAGATCAGATACTTGATGTCGTTCACAGAGCGGTTAATAATATAGCCGGCCTGGTATGTATGCTCTGTCTGGACGTCTTATATATAAGGTATGGACTGAGGTTTGAGAAGCGATGGAATTTGGCATTAAAAGGAATCTCGCTGGTAGCATTTATGTTCGCTATCGCCGCGCTGGAGGTGTTTATGATAGGAGGGGAGGAGGCTTTTTCGCTGAAATACGTAGTCTCGCTGATAGTGCACCTCTTCGTGTTCAGCATAATGTATGTCATTTACTACGTGAGGGTGTCGAGGGCAGAGATGCTGGAGGCCAGGGAAAAGGCGAATTTGGTAGAGTACCGCTACTTGAAGCTGAAAAGCCAGGTAAATCCGCATTTCCTATTCAATTCGCTGAATGTGTTGGACTGTCTCATCTGCGAGGAAAAGACAGCGCAGGCCAGTCTGTACACGCACAAATTGGCAGGAGTCTATAGGTATTTGATAAAGAGCGAGGATATGGATTTGGTCAGCCTGAGGGCGGAAATGGAATTTGTCACACAGTATGTGGACCTGCAGAAGCTGAGGTTTCCGGAGGGCTTGAACGTGGAAGTGGACATCCCTGAGGAATTGATGTCGAAAATGCTCCTGCCCTGCGCCATTCAGCTCCTTGTGGAGAACGCCATAAAGCATAACTCCGTCCTGCCGGCTAATCCTCTGACCATAAGGATATCGGCAGAGGGAGACAGCCTGAGGGTGGAGAATAACATAGTACCGAAAGTAAGCCCAGTGCCTTCCACCGGTCTGGGACACAAATATATCCGGCAGCAGTACTTGGACTTGTGTGGAAAGGAGATTCAAATCCTTGAGGAGGAAGAGTATTATGCCGTTGTTTTACCTTTAATTTAGTAATATGAAAGTCCTGATTGTAGAAGATGAGATTATGGCTCAAAAAAGCCTTGTCAGATTACTGGCCAGACTCTTTCCGGACATAGAAGTGGCAGGATGCTGCGGTTCCGTGAAGGATACGGTAAGTTGGCTTGAAAGCCCGGGAAATTCCGTGGACATTATTTTTATGGACGTGGAACTTTCGGATGGAGTATGTTTTGAGATCTTCAAACAGACAGTCGTGAATGCCAAGGTCATTATGACCACGGCTTACGACAATTATGCTATCAAGGCCTTCGAGGCCGGAAGTGTGGACTATCTGCTTAAACCTATTGAACCTGAAGCCCTGCGTCGTGCCGTGGGCCGCTGTAAGATGAGCGGTGGACTGGTGGACGTGGATTTTCTGCTTTCCCGTTTCGGGATGCTTTCCTCTTCTTCATTGAATGCCAATCTTTACAAGGAACGCTACATAGTGCGTTTCAACGACAGGATTGTGCCTATCGAGGTCGCGAATATCGCCTATATCTATTCCGAAGAGAAAAATAACTACATAGTAACTTTCCAGGAGGGTAGATTCGTGCTGGATGCTACTCTGGATGTAATCTGTGAAGAACTCAATCCTGATTCTTTCTTCAGGATTTCCCGCTCTTGTGTGGTCTCTATCAAGGCGGTCAAGAGCATAATCAAACAGATAGGAGGAAGGCTAAAGATAATTCCTACCGTCTCCTGCAGCTTTGAGATGATGGTAAGTCGCTCTAGATCAGAGGACTTTCTGCGTTGGCTGGAAAGGTGATTTTGAGAAATCTTCAAGCATAGCGGACACTTTCTGCGGTGTCCGCTATGTTAATTGATTAGACAGCTTTTCGAGATTTACTCCGCGAAAGTCTCGACCAGGGCCAGTACTCTGGCTCTGTTCTCCTCGATACTAGGAGCGTCTGCTACCACCTCGTGGTATTTGCCCTGCTTGGAGTAGTATTCGATAAGCGGTTCGGTCTGGGCGTGATAAGTCTTGATACGGTTGTTAATGGTCTCCTCGGAGGCGTCATCAGCGCGACCTTCGATCGCTGCCCTGTGAGAGATACGCTCCTTCACCAATTCGTCCGAAATCATAAGAGAAATCACTCCGTCCACCTGAGCATTGCGCTTAGCGAGAATCTGATCCAGGTCTTCAGCCTGCCTCAAGGTGCGAGGGAAACCGTCCAGTAGGAAGCCCTCTACCCCTTTTACGCTGTCGAATTGGCTGGCAATCATCTTCTCCACAACCTCATCCGGAACCAGACATCCTTTGTCTATCAAGGCTTTAGCCTCAAGGCCAAGCTGCGTTCCTGCGGCTATCTCAGCGCGGAGCAGTTCGCCTGTGGAAAGGTGGCAGAGATTATACTTTTCGCGAATTGCGACTGCGTGGGTACCTTTACCCGCCCCCGGAGGGCCGAACATAATGTAATACTTCATATCAATCGTCTAAAACATAAATGTCTTTGGTGTTTCTGCCTAGCTGGTCATAGTCCAGGCCGAAGCCCACTATGAACCTGGCAGGAATCTCCATCCCCACATAATCCAACTTGAAATCCTGTTTGTATATCTCAGGTTTCAGTAGCATTGTACATACCTCCACCTTCGCTGCTCCCTTTTCCTTAAGCAGTTTCTGCAGGTAGGCGATGGTGTTTCCGGTATCTACTATGTCTTCACAGATAATGACATTACGACCTGTAATGTCGGCTTCCAGTCCAAGGGTCTCCCTTACAGTTCCCTGGGATCTGGTCCCTTCGTAAGATGAAAGTTTGATGCTCATCAGCTCGCAGGGGAACTCCACTCTTTTCATCAGCTCTGCCGTAAACATAATGGCTCCGTTCAGCACACAGAGCAGAATCGGAGCCTGTTTGTCATTAGAGTGATTCGCTTGAAGCTCTAGAGCGAGCCTGTCGATGGCTTTCTCGATCTCTTCGTTTGAGATAAAAGGAACGAATACTTTGTCGTGTAAAGTAAGGCTCTTCATTATTTGTTTTATCTTAATCCTTTCAGTTTCGCGGCCAGAGAACCATTCATCGCCATCTTCATCATCTTCTGAGAGTTCTCAAACTGTTTCACCAGTTTGTTAACATCGTTGACACTGGTTCCGGAGCCACCCGCGATGCGCCTGCGGCGAGACGCGTTCAGACACTCCGGATGCTCCCTTTCGTAAGGAGTCATACTCTTGATGATGGCTTCCGTCCCCTTGAAGGCCTTGTCGTTATCTATATCCACGTTTTTAATGGCCTTATCCATACCTGGTATCATACCCGCCAGATCCTTGATGTCACCCATCTTACGAACTTGTTGAATCTGATCGTAGAAATCGTTGAAGTTAAACCTGCCCTTCACGATCTTCTTCTTCATCTCGCGGGCCTGTTTCTCGTCGTACTGCTCCTGAGCTTTCTCTACCAGGGACACGACATCACCCATTCCCAGGATTCTGTCAGCCACTCGCTGAGGGTGGAAAAGGTCCAGAGCTTCCAGCTTCTCACCCGTGCTCACAAACTTTATCGGCTTGCCACTCACGGCTTTAACTGAAAGTGCGGCACCGCCTCTGGTATCGCCGTCCATCTTAGTCAGCACCACTCCGTCGTAGTCTATGGCCTCGTTGAAAGCCTTGGCACTCAGTACGGCATCCTGACCGGTCATCGCATCCACCACGAAGAGGCTTTCGCTCGGGTTCACCGCCTTATGCAGGGTCCGGATTTCCTCCATCAGTTCCTCATCCACTGCCAATCTACCTGCGGTATCGATTATCACGACATTGAATCCCTCTCCGCGTGCCTTTTCTATGGCCGCTTTCGCCACTTTAACCGGGTCACTTTCCCCTTCTTGTGCGAATACCGGAATTCCTATGCTCTCTGCCAATGTCCGTAGTTGCTCTATCGCTGCCGGTCTGAAGGTGTCACAGGCCGCAAGCAACACCCTGCTTCCTTTTTTCTTCAGATATAGTGCGAATTTCCCACAGAAAGTGGTCTTACCGGAACCGTTCAGACCGGCCACCAGCACCACTGCAGGGTTTCCCTTCAGGTTCACTCCCGCGTTTTCGCTGCCCATAAACTCGGCCAATTCGTCGTGCACGATTTTCACCATCATCTGCTGCGGCTTGACGGCAGTGAGGACATTGGCTCCGATAGCCTTCTGCTTCACTCTGTCGCAGAAGTCCTTAGCCACCTTATAGCTCACATCCGCATCCAGCAGGGCGCGACGAACTTCTTTCAAAGTCTCGGAAATATTGATTTCGGTGATCTTTCCTTCACCTTTCAGATTCTTTAAGGAACGCTCCAGTTTCTCGCTGAGGTTTTCAAACATAACTCTACAAGCTTAATTCTTCAAAACTCAAATCCCACAAATTTAGTAATTTTTCTCATATATGCCAATTTCTTCTCTTTCTCAGCCTATTGACCGGGGTTGGCGGCTGACTTGATTCAAAAGTCACTGAGAGGCAAGCTTTATTTATACTTAAGGAAAAGATTAGATATTAAGGAATTGTTAAATTATTAAAATTTTGTAAAAATTATTCTCTCAGTCTTGTATTGAAGTGAGACGGTTCAGCAGGGGTGCTGCCGGCATCGCAAATGTCTGGAGAAGATTAATTGTAATTTACTACATATCCAGATAATTGTTTTCGTAAAGTCCATTCCCTCATATCCAGCTTAGTCCAGCGGTGAGTAAAAAGGCTTATTTGCTCACGGAACCTATCTTGCTCTCGTGTAAAAATGGGGAGCAAAGGGTATTTTGAGTTTTTGTAAGTACCTGGTTTTTAGCATTATCAAATCTTAAGTGTGTAAACACTTTTTTACACGCTTATTTTCCCATACCTTTGCTACTGTTCTCGGTGGTCTCTTTCCTTATGTATGGTCATCGAACAAATAAGTTATTATTATACAGTGTTAATCTATTAACTTGACTATGAATCATAATGTTTTTGTAAATCTAATGTATGACGCTTCCTTTAAGGCGGTCTATATGGACAGGGCTAACAAGGGGCTTCTTATCAACCTAATCAACCAGATTCTCCCTGATGAAGTGGAGAAAGTCCAGGATATCATCGAGTATCTCGACAGGGAACTCAGCAGTGACATCTCACTGGGAAAATCCAGCAGATTGGATATGATTTGCCTCACGGATACTGGTGACAGGGTAATAGTGGAACTTCAAAGGAAAAGCTATTCTACTTTTATGGACAGATGTCTGTACTATATGAGTGATGTCTATCGAAGACAACTTGAAGCAGGCAAGGACTATCAGGACCTTCACTCGGTATATCTCATCTCTATCCTTGACTATGCTTACCCTCACGAGGATGAAAGCCAATGGGACAGTGATCACTTTATCTCCAGATACTGTCTTAAAGAAATCAGGACAGGAGAAATTGGAACTAAGAAATTTTTCATTAACTTCGCTGAAACTAAACGTTTCACGAAGAGCCTTGAGGAGTGCCGAGATGAAAAGGACTTCCTTTTCTACTGGTTCCTGCACGGGTGGGAGTTTGAGAAGGGCTCGACACCGGAACAGTTTAAGAGTTTTCCGAGGATGAGGGAATTAGTCAGGGCATCGGAGATAGCGGCGTTTAGTGCTGAGAAGAAACTAAAGTACGACACGGAGATTATGACAGAACTGGATCAGATCAATTATGAAATGGAGCAGAAGCGACTGAACATCGCCGAAGGGTATGCTAGTGGTTACTCTGAAGGTCGTGAGTCTGGTATCTCTGAGGGAAAATTGGAGATGGCTCGGAAGATGAAGGCTAAGGGGATGTCTGTGAAGGATATTGCAGAGATTTCCGGTTTAAGTAAACAGTGCATTGAAGAGTTATAAATGATTGCAGCGATTTCGATGCTTGCATAAAAAAAGACTGACTGGAGGTACAAAGTACTTTCAGTCAGTCTATCTGTTCTTCGTGAGAGGATTATTCTCCTGGAACGATGGCACCTGTAGGGCAAGCGTCTGCGCAAGCGCCGCAGTCGATGCAAACCTCAGGATCGATAGAATAAACGTCACCTTCCTTGATGGCACCTGAAGGGCACTCGCCTTGGCAAGTTCCACAAGCTACACAGGTGTCTGCTAAAATTTTGTAAGCCATAGTAAAAATTTTTTAATCATTTTAAGACTGCAAAAGTAATAATTTGTAGTAAATTTGCCAAGATGAAAGCAGTATTATTCAGCATAATTCTATCCCTATTCTCGGGGATTGGCTTTGGAAATATAGTAGTTGTGGACAAAATGGTGCACGACTGGGGAGACGTTACTGTGAAGGACGGGGCGCTGGAATGTGATTTCAGCATAGAAAATACTTCAGATAGGCCACAGAGAATTATAAATGTCGTCAAGTCCTGCGGATGCACCAGGGTGGATTGGCCTAAAGAGGCATTTGGAAGCGGGGAGAGCGTTCGCCTGCACGTGGTTTATGCCAATGACGAAGGGCCGCACAGCTTTGATAAGAGCATTTCGGTGTATTTCGAGGGTGTGAAAGGTCCGCTGGTGCTCAGGGTAAGAGGGGATGTGTTTAAGGAGAAGCAGCCGATAGAAAAGAGCTATCCCGTTCATTTCGAGGGGATTGGCCTAAAAAAAGGAGAGGTGAAGATAGGCAATCTCTCTCAAGGGGAGCAGAAAAGTACGGATTTCACTGTAGCCAATGTTTCGGGGGGAGAGGTGGAATTGGCCTGGACGGAAGTGGATTCGCTCCTGAGCATTTACCCGCAGCGATTGAGCCTGAAGGCGGGGGAGACGGCCAGGGTGTCAGTGAGCGTGAAGGCAAGCAGGAGCCTGTGGGGGAAGAACGAATATCTGGCGACTCCGGTGGTGAATTCGAAGAAGGCTCAAAGGGCGATAAGCTTTTGGGCCACCACCAAAGAGAACTTTGATTCTTGGAGTGAGGATAGAAAGGCAAAGGCCGCAAAGGCGGTATTGGAGGCAGTCGTCGAGAGCGTTCCTAAGGAAAGGGGACAGGCGATGGAAGTGAGATATCTGCTTAAAAATGAGGGAAAAAGCAGCTTGGAGATATATAAGGTAGAGTATAACGACAGGGAAGTGGAGAGCGATGTGACGACGGGGAGCATAGGCCCTGGGGAAGAGAGAGAATTGGCATTCAAGGTGAAGACGGAGAATTTCGAAAAGGATAGTGACAATATCATTCTGGTGGTTTTTTATACCAATGATCCGCTTCATCCGCTTTTGCATCTTTACATTGACGCAATTATTTTGTAAATTCGCAGGTTTTTAGTTTTTATTTATGGCAGAGGAGCAGATTAACTATTCGGACGACAATATCAGAACCATAGAAGGCGTGATGCACATCCGCCTCAGGCCCGGGATGTATATAGGACGCCTGGGGGACGGAAAGAGTCAAGATGACGGTATCTACGTGATGCTCAAGGAGATAGTGGATAACTCAGTGGATGAGTTTTCTATGAAGTTCGGTAAGCAGATTATTATCGACATCAGTGAGCAGGGGCAGGTGAGCGTCAGGGACTTTGGCCGAGGAATTCCTCTGGCTTCAGTGGTCAGGGCTACCAGTGTCCTGAACACCGGCGGTAAGTTCGACGATGCCGCATTCAAGAAGGCAGTGGGTATGAATGGCGTGGGTTCAAAAGCCGTAAACGCCCTCTCCGAAGAGTTTTTCGTTTGCTCTTACAGGGATGGCAAGTGCCATTGGGCCAAATACTTAAAGGGAGTGCTCAGCGAAGAAGGGGAGGAGGATAGCAAGGAGAAGAATGGTACTCTGGTGCGATTCCTGCCGGATAAGGAGATGTTCGGAAACTTTGCCTTCAATATGGATTTCGTGGAGTCTATGGTGAAGAACTATACCTATCTGAAAAGGGGTCTCACCATAACTTTGAACGGGGTGGATTACAGGTCTGAGAATGGTCTTGCCGATCTGGTGAACGATAATCTGAGCGAAGAACCTCTCTATCCTCCTATTCATCTGGAAGGTCCTGATATAGAGGTGGTTATATCTCATACCAATGCCTACGGAGAGAATATTTCTTCCTTTGTTAACGGTCAGAATACCAGGGACGGAGGTACTCACCTGGCAGCTTTCCGCGAGGCCGTGGCTAAGACTCTGAAGGACTTCTTTAAGAAGAATTACGAGCCTGTGGACTGCCGTCAGGGTATAGTGGGCGCCATCAGCATTCAGATTCAAGAGCCGCGTTTCGAGAGTCAAACTAAGATTAAGCTCGGCTCCACCTATCTCTGGGAGAAGAACGGGGACGTGGGCCCTACCATACGTTCATTTGTCAATGACTTTGTAGCCAGGGCTTTAGATGATTATCTGCGTATCCATAAGGACATTGTCCCTATCATAGAGGAGAAGATAAAGGATTCCCAGAGGGAAAGGGAGGAGATAGCCGGCATACAGAAGAAGACGAGAGAGAAGAATAAGAAGGCCAATGTCTATAACCGTAAGCTGCGTGACTGCCGCTACCACTATAACGATAAGATAAACGACAAGACCCCACAGGACATTCAGGATTACATCAATGCGTCCTCCATCTTTATAACTGAGGGAGATTCCGCTTCCGGAACCATCACGAAGGCCCGTAAGGCCAGCCATCAGGCGGTGTTCTCACTGCGCGGAAAGCCTATCAACTGCTTTAAGGAGAGCAGGAAAAAGGTAGCGGAGAACGAAGAGTTGAACCTTCTGATATCTGCACTTGGCGTAGAGGATGACTTGGCAGACCTCAGATATAATCAGATAATAGTGGCCACCGATGCCGATGATGATGGAATGCACATCCGAATGCTGGTGCTCACCTTCTTTATGAAATACTATCCGGATCTCATTCGCAGAGGGCACGTTCACATCCTTCAGACTCCGCTTTTCAGGGTGAGGAACAAGAAGGAGACCATCTTCTGCTACGACATTCAGGAGAAGGAGGCTGCTATGGCCAAGCTGAAGAACTGCGACGTGACTCGATTCAAAGGTCTGGGAGAAATCTCCTACGAGGATTTCGTGGATTTCATCGGCAAGGACATCCGCTTAGATCACGTGAAATTGGCTGAGGAGGAGTCCATTCACGGAATTATGGAATTCTATATGGGAGACAACACCATAGAAAGGCAGAATTTCATCAGGGCGAATCTCCGCTCTGAAAAGGAACTTGAAGACATAGACATCTAGTATGAACCCTAAGATACATCGTTTCATATTATCTAAGGTATTGGGTTGGAAGATAACTCCAGGGGAGGACGTGGTTCCTTCCCAGAGGAAGGCTATTTTTCTCTTCGCCCCTCACACTTCCTTTTGGGATTTCGTAGTGGGTTATTTCTACTTCAGGTCCTTGAATGGGAGACTTCATATAATGATAAAAAAGGAAGCGTTCAAGGGGCCTCTGGGCTGGCTCTTGCGTAAACTAGGGGCCTTCCCTATAGACAGGTCCGACCCTAAGACCGCCTTGCTGCCTTTGATTCACGCTATGAACAACTCCGAGAGTTTTTACCTCTGCATCTGTCCGGAGGGTACCAGAAAGCCAATTCGCCGCTGGAAAACCGGATATCACCTCGTGGCCAAAGAGACCGGAGCGGACGTCTTCCTCGCTCACGCGGATTATAGGACCAAGGAAGTGGGCTATGGGCAGAAGTTCGAACTAGGAGATGATGCCAGGGAGGATACAAAGAGGATTCAGCAGAAGTATAAGGAGATGAATCTGCGTGGACTGCATCCGAAAGGATATGTCACGGAATAATTTTGGATACTTGTAAATTTTTTGTATATTTGCAGCCCCTTTGTAGGGGATTATTTATAAATTTAATTAATTAACAGATGATTAAACAGTACGAAACCGTTTTCATTGCAACTCCCGTTTTGTCTGAGACCCAGATGAAGGAAGCGGTTGCCAAGTACGTAGATCTCATCAAGGCTAATGGCGGAGAGATCGTGTACGAAGAGGATTGGGGCTTGAAGCAGCTCGCTTACCCTATCCAGCACAAGACATCAGGATTCTATTACCTGATCGAGTTTAAAGCAGCTCCAGAGTTTATCGCTACTCTCGAGACTCAGTATCACCGTGACGAGCGTATCATACGCTTCCTTACCGTAGCTATGGACAAGCACGCTGTCGCTTATGCAGAGCATCGTCGTCAGGTGCGCGCAGCCAAGGCTGCCGCCCCTAAGGTAGAGGCTGCTCCTGCAGTGGTAGAAGAAGTAGAAGATGTTGAACCTGATGAAATTAAGGAGGACTAATTTATGGCTAATGTAGAAAACAGCGAGATCCGCTATCTGAACCCTCCAACCGTAGAGGTTCGCAAGAAGAA
>CAMFSN010000036.1 GCA_945983015.1 uncultured Bacteroidales bacterium | reverse complement strand
TGTCTGGAGGAAACGGTTAAGTACTGCGTTTCCGAAGCTACCGGTACCGCCGGTTATCATTAGGGTTTTTCCTGCGAAAATGCTCATAGGGTATAGGGATTTAATTATTTCGATGTGTTTTTGTTTTTATAAAATCTCTTTCCGCCACACCATCTTGTTGACGATGCCGACGTAACTTTGGATGATCTTGACGACCTTGGTGGAGACGTTTTCGTCGACGTAGTCAGGGACTGGGATGCCGTGGGAGCCGTCGCGGCAGAGTTCCACAGCGGTGTCCACCGCCTGGAGCAGACTCTTGGTGTCGATGCCGGCGATGATGAAGTCAGCCTTGTCTATGGCCTCGGGACGCTCGGTGCTGGTGCGGATGCAGACGGCAGGGAAAGGATGTCCCACAGATGTAAAGAAGGATGATTCCTCAGGGAGGGTGCCGCTGTCGCTGACTACTGCGAAGGCATTCATCTGTAGGCAGTTATAGTCGTGGAATCCGAGAGGCTCGTGCTGGATGACGCGTGGGTCCAGCTGAAAGCCCGAAGCGGCGAGACGATTACGGCTGCGAGGATGGCAGGAATAAAGGATCGGCATATCATACTTCTGGGCCATAGCATTGATGGCGTTGAAGAGGCTGAGGAAGTTCTTCTCGGTGTCGATGTTTTCCTCACGATGGGCGCTGAGCAGGATGTACTTTCCTTTCTCTAGTCCAAGTCTCTTGTGTACGTCGCTGGCCTCAATCTCGGCGAGGTTCTCGTGTAGCACTTCTGCCATAGGGGAGCCCGTAACGTAGGTGCGTTCCTTCGGGAGGCCGCAGTCGGCAAGATAACGACGTGCGTGCTCGCTGTAGGCCATATTCACATCGGATATTATGTCCACGATGCGGCGGTTGGTTTCCTCTGGGAGGCATTCGTCCTTGCAGCGGTTGCCGGCTTCCATATGGAAAATCGGGATGTGAAGACGCTTGGCCCCGATGACGCTAAGGCAACTGTTGGTGTCTCCCAGAACGAGGACTCCGTCTGGCTTGGTGGCGACCATCAGCTTGTAACTCTCGGAGATGATGTTGCCCATAGTCTCGCCCAGGTCAGAGCCTACGGCGTTCATATATACCTCTGGGTCTGCGAGCTTTAAGTCCTTGAAAAATACTCCGTTAAGGTTATAGTCGTAGTTCTGGCCGGTGTGGGCTAGAATCACGTCGAAGTATTTGCGGCATTTGTTGATGACTGCCGCCAGGCGGATTATCTCAGGACGGGTGCCGACTATTATTAGAAGCTTGAGCTTGCCATTCTCCTGGAAATGGACTTCTGAATATGTACTAGACATTTCGCTATGTTTGTTTTTCTATAAAATGTTTATTTTTCTCTATTAATTGAATTCCTAATCCCTTCTGAAGATGTCGCGGGTGTAAACCTTGTCCTGAACGTCGTCCAGGCAGGAGTCGTAACGGTTAGCGATGATGGCCTGGGAGAGGGACTTGAACTCTGCCAAATCGTTCACTACCCTGCTGCCGAAAAACGAAGTGCCATTCTCCAGGGTAGGTTCATAGATAATCACCTCGGCACCCTTGGCCTTTACGCGCTTCATAATTCCCTGGATGGAGCTCTGACGGAAATTGTCGCTGTTCGACTTCATCGTAAGACGGAACACTCCGATTACGCACTTCTTCTCCTGAGACTGATTCCAGAGCATATTCTCAGTGTAACTGTAGTAACCGGCTTTGCTCAGCACCCTATCCGCGATAAAATCCTTTCTCGTTCTATTCGAATCCACGATGGCGTGAATCAGATTCTCCGGCACGTCGTTATAATTCGCCAGCAACTGCTTCGTATCCTTAGGAAGACAGTAGCCTCCGTAGCCAAAAGAAGGGTTGTTATAGTGAGAGCCGATACGTGGATCCAGGCACACTCCGTCTATAATCGACTTTGTATCAAGACCTTTCATCTCAGCATAAGTATCCAGCTCGTTAAAATAGCTTACCCTTAATGCCAAGTATGTATTAGCGAAGAGCTTCACTGCCTCGGCCTCGGTGCTGCCCATAAAGAGTACAGGGACATCCTCCTTGAGCGAGCCCTCCTTTATGAGGGCTGCGAAAGTATGTGCCGCCTGCTCCAACTCCACATCCCCCTGCTCGTAACCCACTATGATACGGCTAGGATAGAGGTTGTCATAAAGGGCCTTGCTCTCCCTAAGGAACTCCGGAGCGAAGATAATCTTCGGCGTCACCAGTTTCATAGTTCCATCCGAGAGCCTCTCCCTGTATGAGAACTTCTCCCTTACAGAAGCAGTATAAGCCACTGGTATAGTGGATTTTATAACCATAATAGCCTCAGGGTTCACCTTCAGTACCAGGTCTATCACCTCTTCCACGTGAGAGGTATCGAAGAAATTCTTTTTACTGTCATAATTCGTCGGTGCTGCTATCACCACGAAATCAGCATCCCTGTAGGCAGCCTCTCCATCGAGAGTGGCAGTCAGATCCAAATCCTTGGTTCTCAGGTATTCTTCTATATAATCGTCCTGAATGGGTGAAATCCTGTTATTGATCTTTTCGACCTTCTCAGGAATTACATCCACAGCCATTACCTTATGTCTTTGTGAAAGCAATGTAGCGATGGACAGACCTACATAACCGGTTCCTGCCACGGCCACGCGAATATCTTTAAAATCACGCATAACTATATAAACAGTAATAATTTAATTCAACTAGAGACACATCTGTAACTCACCCCGCGAAAAGACTCCTTGCAGGGCGGTCACAGATGGTCATCGCTTTGACTCTACAGCACCAGTGTGATGAGCATCAAATTACTTCGAGCAGTTCAGGTTCGATATGTGCCGTGGCTACCCAAAAGGCATTATCCACATTAATCAGAACCCTCTTCTGCTTCTTCAGTCTTACTATATGTCCCTCCACGCCCTTCAACTCACCATCCTTAATCCGGACCTTGTCACCAAGCTTGAGTTTAGGGCATTCTGTCAAAATGATAGGCTGTGCGTAAGCTTTGCATACCAGAATGAACTTCTGCATCTCGGAATCTCGAATCTCCATAGGCTGCCAATCCTCCCTCCTCCTCAAAAAATACACGGGATGTCCGAAGGACTTCTCTTCCAGATACTTGAATAAAGGCCAATAATCGCTGTGCACAAAGAGCAGGTTAGTCACTACGGGCGGAACAAAAGTTTCATATCCACGAGATTTGAACTTCTCTTCCAGTTTAGAGGCGCGCAAGTAACGCATCCCTATGACAAACCAGCTGCGTTCAGCCATTATCAGCAAATACAAGTATCCTTTAAACTCACAAATATACTCAAAATACCACAAAGAACAAAGCCCTGACTAAAAGAGTTTTCCCGCTGATAGAAAGAGACCTACGCGACGATTGGCATTGTTCCAACCAAGCTCCAGAGAGAGGTTTCCAAGCTTGGTTCCTATGGTGTAATCTATGGCTGCTCCCAGCCTGTCCAGACCAGACTCCGTAAAGCTGTCAGCCTCAACCGACCTGCCATAATTCAGTTTCAGACTGAGGTAATGATTCCGCAGGATGCTGTATCTAAAATCACAGCGGGCGACCAGCATATTGGCCTCGGAGATGCTGTTATACAAACCCACGAAAGGAACTTGGCCTTCAAAATCATAGTCAGCGTAAGGACCGCCGTAACATTCTCCATATACCGGATAGAAGACCAAAGGCATATCCTCGCCGAGGGTCTGCGGGAAGTACTCCCTCTCCCAATGGCAGGCGTCATCAAAACAGAAAGCTCCGTATATCTGAGGGATAAATGTTAGATTATCAGAGATTTGCTTCACAAAACGAAGACCCAGGTTCAGCTTGGCAAAAGGCTTGAACTCCACCCTGCTTTCCCTGAAATGCCAGAGATTCTGACGCAGGCGCAAATCCACCCTCATCCCCGAAGTAGGCAGATAGTAGTCATCCATACTGTCATAACTAAACTCGCCGAAAAGCCCGAAAGTCCTGGCTGGTTTCATCTTTGAATCCAGCGAGACCTCCCAGTAGGAACACATAGCCCGAGGAAAAGTCATATAGGAATACTCTGTTCCGAACTTATAGTGAGTCTTATGGAGAATATATTCGGAAGCATATATTCTGAAACGGTTTTTATGATAGCGGAAATTATCTGTCAGATAAGCCTTTCCGTTACCTATGGTATAGAGGTCGGCGTCCCTTTTCGAGTACTCATAGGAGAAACTCAATCTCGGGAAAAGCTTAGGAGCCACCGACAGGATGAGCTCAGCCGAAGGATTATAGGCTATGACCGTGGAGATCTCCCCCTGTATTCCATTGTACATCTGTTCGTTAAAGGCAAGCCTGACTGCCGAGCGGACCGCATCGTGACTATCCAGCCTAAGACCCAAATCCAGGGAATGAGGCTTTTCCTTGGTGAAATTAAACTCCACGATGTAAGCATCTGAGAAAGGGTCTTCCTTCAGGGTATAAAGCACCTTGGAATAGGCCTTGGTACCATAGAACATAGACACGGCAGAAGTCAGATTGGCCATAGTAATCTCCTCCCCTATCACAAGTCCGCTTCGTTTGATAAGCCAATTGGCATCCTGGCTGCGTACCCCTACCATATTGATTTGCGAGAGCTTAAATGTCTTGCCTATCAAGGTTTTAGCCTTGGGGGCCTGGTATCTCTGACGGGTGTTTCCATACTCAGAGAGCAGCTGATGCAGGTACTTGAGCTCCTTTTCGTGCTTCTTAGCTTCCTTATACCCCAAATCTATCAGCTCGCTAAGGTTCTTCACGGAGAAATCCAGGGATGTCCTTCCCTTCATATCGGGATTGATAAGCACGTCACAATCTCTCTTATGCTTTTCCAAGTCATTGCTGGTAAATATCTTAATCAGCTGTTGGACCTGAGAAGTAAGGGAGTGGAGATTATCCGGATCATTCTCCTTGTCAATGGCCAGATTCACGCCTATCACTATGTCAGCACCCATGTCCCTAGCCACATCCACCGGAAAATTATTCCGCATACCTCCGTCCATCAGCACCTGGCTGCGATTATACACCGGATTAAAGACACCGGGGATAGCCATACTCGAGCGCAGGGCTTCAGCGAGAATTCCACTGCGATGCACACAGGCATCACCACTCACTATGTCCGTAGAGACGCAGGCGAAAGGAATTGGCAAGTCATTGAAATCCATAGGATCAGTATATCCTATGCTAAAGTCGTAGAAGAGGTTCAGGATATTGTTACCGCTGATCACTCCGCTCGGAATCACCCCCTGAATCAGATCCTTTCGATAAGTCTTATCCTCCACGGGCATAATCGCCTCCTTCGGGGCCAAAATCTCATCCCTTCCGAAAGGCAGGACGAGATTATAGCTGTCCCCAATGCTTTTCGCCCTGTAGGAGAGTTGCAGCCTTTCCACCCCGTCGCCCATATAGTAGGGCCAGTCCGTTTTCAGCATCACCTCCTCCATCAGCTTATCGTCGTAGCCCAGCGAATACATCCCGCCTATAAGCGAGCCCATACTGGTTCCCACCACATAGTCTATAGGTATGCCAATCTCCCTGAGATACCTGATTACCCCGATGTGCGATGCGCCCTTGGCCCCTCCTCCTGAGAGTACCAATGCCACTTTCGGTCTTCGTGTAGGTCCTTGAACGAGTGCCTCCCCCGCTGCCTCAGATTCCGGAGCGGCAGTGCTGAGATTGATGGAAAGCAATGCGAGCAGAAAGGTCTTTACTAACATAATCGACAAGTTTTCCACAAATATAACTAAAAAAGCCGACCATTAGGCCGGCTATTTGTGCATCCTTAGGGATTCGAACCCTAGACCCACTGATTAAGAGTCAGTTGCTCTACCAACTGAGCTAAGGATGCAAGGTATTTCAAACTCGTGACTCGTTCGGGGCTCGAACCCGAGACCCCCACATTAAAAGTGTGATGCTCTACCTACTGAGCTAACGAGTCTTCCGTTTCCCGAAACGGGATTGCAAAGGTAGATAATCGAATTGAAATATCCAAACAATTTTTTCAATTTTTTAATAAAACTCTGGGACTATCCGCTACTCTGCCTATTCAATTACACTGGCGAGTAAAGTTATAGGATTATAAACCTTCATACCCGTCCCTCCTTCTATCTGCCATTTGCAGGTCTCACAATCAGTTATGACCATCTGGGCCTTAGATGCGCGGATGTCTTCGAAAAGCGAAGCTCCTATCTTCTGCGAGAGTTCGTAATTCTCCTTCTTAAAGCCGAAAGTTCCGGCGATTCCGCAGCATTTCTGCTCCAGCACGCTGAGTTCCAGCCCTGGAATAAGCTTAAGCAGCTCTATGGTATAGAACTGCGTCCCCATCCGCTGCATATGGCAAGGCGTATGATATACCGCCTTGATTTTCAGGCCTTTCTTGAATGCCAATCTGATCTCTCCCCTATCTATCCTGTCGTATAGCCACTTTACTGCCAGACAGACCTTTTCCTTCGCCGCGCTGCAATCCTGCCCCAATATCCCCTCGTACTCTTCCCTTAGGGTCAGAGTGCAGGAAGAGGAAGTGGTGAGCACCGGACCCTCTGCCTTCTCTATGCTTGCCAGATTGGTGCGGGCCGCCTTCTTAGCCTGCTGCACAAAGCCATTGGCAATCATAGCCACTCCGCAGCATTTCTGCTTGTCCAAAAGCCTTACCCCATAGCCGCAGGCATTCATCAATTTAACGAAATCCTGGCCAAGCTCAGGGTAATTGTAGTTTACATAGCAGCCGTGGAAATAATTCACTTTTTTCTCGTATCGACTCTGTGTCTCTTCGATTGAGGAGAACCACTTCTCGAAACGCTTCTCCGCGTAAGAAGGCATATTGGCCTTGGAACTTACTCCGACCACTGAGTCCATCACTTGCCGTGTAAGAGGAAGGCCGAGCACGGGATTGGCCACAGGGGCGAAAGTGCTGGCCAGACCCCCGACCAGGTCGGTGGAGCTGAGGGCGAAGTTTCGCAACTGATGCTCGGGATGGGCATAGCGAAGCTTGGCACGGGTAATTATGTCTCCGACCTTGACCCCTGAAGGGCAGGCGACCTCACAGCGCTTGCAGTTAAGGCAGTATTTGATGGACTTGTCGAAGAAGGCGGGGTCCTTTAGCCTGTATCTCTCTCCGTCAGGACCGGCCTGTTTCGGCCCCGGATAATCGGGGTTCACCTCCATCATAGGGCAGACCTCGGTGCAGATGTTACATTTCAGGCACTGCTGAAAATCCGTCAAATTATTCTCTTGCATAACTCTTCCGTATTATCGATTCCATCGCAAAGGATGTCCCCTGTCACATAGAGATTTTCTACCTCCTTTCCATCTTTAAGCGCCTTGCAATCCTCACTCGGGATTACCCCGAAAGAATCGAAAGGCTGTGGAGCGAAGAAGTCAGGATCGCACCATCGGGAACTGTCTTTCAAGTATTTGACATCTACTCCGAAGACCGGTTCCCAGACCCTGTCTTCCTCCGAGAGAAGGCCTCTTATGAAAAACCTTCCGGAGCAGAGCACATAGGCTTCAGCCCTAAGGGCCGTGTCTTCTAGACCTTCGGTGTAAATGGCCTCGACGCGGCTTCCATCCTCTGCCCAATCCACCCTGCATACCTTATCTCCGGCAAGCAGGCTGCCGCCCTTTGCACGGAACTCTTCCCTGCTTCTATCCTCACTTTTTCTGCCTTCGAAGATGAGAAGGACCTTTTTTCCGGCTTCGAGAAGCCTTGTGGCCAGGGCGGCATCCTGCTGCCCTCCGCCTATGATGATTACATCTGCCCTCATTTTCCGTACTTGTTTCTAAGATATTCAGCCTGAGCGAGTTGTTCAGCTCTACATACAGGCACAATTCCTTTCCATCTATGCTGGAGATAGTCTTTTTTCAATTCTTCAGAGAGGCTCGTATCCCCCAATTCTTCTGCCAAAGCCTTAGCTGCCTTCTCGACACAGTAACTGCTTTGACAAGGGCCCATTCCTACTCTGGTTCTGCGCCTGAGATCATCCAGAGTCTTGACTCCCAGGACTTTCACCGCATAGGCTATCTCGGCCCTGCAGACCTTTTCACATTCGCAGACCAGCTCCGAACCCTTTCCGCTGAAATCCATAGCCTCTACCTGAGAACCGTGACGGCTCACTGCAGCCTCGATTACGGAAGTATCCATCTTCATCTCCCTGGCCTTCCTTACTACGGAGGAGAACTTTACGCTCTTCTCTGAGCCAGGAAGTGGAGTATCGGCCGTATGACACTTGGCCTTGATGGCCAATTTACTGCACAGCAGGTCGGCAGTCATCTCAGCCATCAGGCGATAACTGGTCAGTTTACCTCCGGTGATACTGATGAAGCCATCAACTCCGTCGCGTTTGAGGTGGTCGAGCAGCACTATGCCGCGGCTGACGTTACGCCCGCTCGGGTCGTCGTCGCTGGCTACCAGAGGACGCACTCCGGCATAGGCCCTGATGATTCGGGTCTGAGCGAGGCTTGGCACGAGTTTACAGCCTTCCCTGAGGAGCAAATCGACCTCCTCCTTAGTCACTTTCATATCGTCGCACTGCTCGAAAGGCACTTTGTCGGAGGTGGTGCCCAGGACGCTGACCACATCTCCAGGGACGAGGATATCGGCATTGGCAGGTTTACGACAACGGTTGATGACCATCCTGGTGACCCTATGGTCGAAGACCAGAAGGGAGCCCTTGGCTGGGAGCATCCCTATGTGAACTCCGGCCATCTCGGCTATCTTAGCCCCCCAGATTCCCGCAGCGTTAACTATATAATGGGCATAATAGGTATTGACCGTCCCGCTGCTCTTATCCAGAACCTTCAGGCCCTTTACCCTTCCATCTTCCTTTATTATTTCGGTAACTTCCTGTTGGGTAAGGACTTCAGCTCCGTGAAGGCGAGCATCGAGGACATTGGCCGAAACGAGGCGGAAAGGATCCACCGAAGCGTCGGGCACCTTTACTGCGGAGATTAGTTCGGGATTGACCAGGGGTTCGAGGCTAAGGGCTTTCTGCGGACTAAGGGTCTGGGTATGTATGCCTGCCTCCGCGCATTTCTTTAGAAATTTGTCCCTGTATTCAAGGCCGTCTTCCGGAAGGGAGATAAAAAGTCCGTCCGTGGCTTCTACGCAATTGGAGGCTACCTTGCGAAGTATCATATTCTCCTTGATACATTCACAGGCGGATTCGGGGTCGCCGACGGCATAACGGGCTCCGCTATGGAGCAGGCCGTGATTTCTGCCGGAGGCGCCATCGGCTATGTCTGCCCTTTCGATGAGCAGAGTCTTTAGACCCCTTAGGGCACAGTCCCTGGCTGTACCAGCCCCGGTGATGCCTGCCCCGATGATTATGACGTCAAATTCCTTCATATTAAACTTAGCTTCGGAATAAACAGATTCCAGAAAACCTTAAAGTATTATTAGATCCTAACAGTCTGATTATTATTTGATTCTGTATGGGCTCTCGTCGTATAGGATGAAACGTTTCGCCTTCCTGATCCACTTCTGTTCCTCCCCCTTGACGTGCTCCTGCACTATATCGAAAGTAATATTTCCCTTAAGATACTCCGCTATCACAGGGTCTGCCACCTTAGTGAAAAGCCCGGGGTACATCTCGAATTGGGAGTAGTGCTCTGCGAAATATCGCATCAGCTCCAGGGTATGCAGCAGACTATGATACTCCACCCCAGGTTTTAACAGTATCTGATAACCTCGGCAAGCCTTTCCCTCGTAAGGACCGGCAGAAGGAGTGAAACTGCAAGGACGCATAATCACGCCTTCCGGAGCCGGTGGAGCCGAGACTTGGCCTGGAGTAAGCCAACTCGCGCCTATGTACTCATAGGGACGGGAAGTTCCGATGGCAGGGCTGATGCTGGTGTTATTCCAAAGGCCTCCGCCGCTGTACATAGTGCAGGAGAACATCCCCGGCAGGTCAGAGGAAGGGGCTATGGTCCAAGGCATTATGTCGCGTCCGGAGCGATGGACCTCGGCAGAGATCACGTGCAGGGGGAACTTGGCATCTATCTCTGAGCAGTAGAGGCAGCATAGTTCGGCCAATGTCAACCCGTGCCTGTGTGCCACTTTCGGGGTCCAGAGATCCGCATCGATCAGAGGCATCGTCCCCTCGACTATGCGTCCCAGCGGGTTCATATGGTCGATGACATAGATGGCGGGACCCTCTTCCATACGGGCCCGCACGCTCAGCAGACGCATCACGTCGCGAGTGTAGTTAAAGTACCGCACGCCCACGTCCTGAATCTCCACTACCACCGCGTCGAGTCCTTCGAGATCTTCTGAGCCGAATTGGATATGGGCCGTCCCAGGAGTGAGTTCGGTGGAAGATGGCAGAATGAGCCTGGCGAGATTTCCTCTGCTTTGAAAAATCTCGTACATATATCTCTGCTTCTCGGTGTCGTAACAGTTCTGGGTACAGAAACAGGCTACCTTTCCGTGAAGCAGAGCCTTATCCATCTGCTCTTCTATGGGAGTGGTTCTGAAGCTGAACATCGATTTTACTGATTGATGATACTATAGGCAAGTTTCACCACCTCTTCTCCCAGGCGTGTCGCCTCCTCTTCAGTAGGGGCCTCGCTATAGACGCGGATGATAGGTTCGGTGTTAGATTTGCGGAGGTGAACCCAGCTGCGGCTCTTCTCGAAATCTATCTTCACTCCGTCTATGGTATTGATTTTCTCGTTCTTGAAGTGTTCCTTCAGACTGTCGAGTATCTTATCGATTACAGAAGAATCGGAGAGATCTATCCTGTTTTTAGCTATGTAGTACTGCGGCAGAGTCTTTTTATACTCACTGGCACTGAGACCCTTATGTGCGAGCTGACTCAGGAACAGAGCCACACCTACCATAGCATCCCTTCCGCAATGTGAGGCCGGATAGATTACTCCTCCGTTACCTTCTCCACCTATCAGGGCATTCACCTCGTGCATCTTAGTGGTCACGTTAACTTCGCCCACAGCGGCTGCGTAATAAACTCCTCCGTGAGCCTCAGTTACATCCCTAAGGGCTCTGCTGGAACTGAGGTTGGACACTGTAGCCATATTCTTAAGGCCTTGTTTTTCAGCTCTTTCGAGAAGATAATCGGCCACACTTACCAGGGTATATTCCTCCACGAATGGCTCTCCGTTCTCACAGATGAAGGCGAGCCTGTCCACGTCCGGATCCACGCTGATTCCCAGGTCGCAATGCTCCTCTTTTACCACGCGGCTGAGTTCCACGAGATTCTTAGGGAGAGGTTCAGGATTGTGGGCAAAATCGCCAGTCACATCTCCGAAAAGCTGCTTGCACTCTACACCGAGGGCTTTCAGCAGCCGCGGCATAATGATGCCGCCCACGGAGTTGATACTGTCAAGTGCCACCTTGAAGTGGGCATTGCGGATAGCTTCCACATCCACTGCCTCCAGATTCAACACGTCCTGAATATGCTCGTCGGTGAAGTCGTGCTCTGTGATTTTACCCAGCTCATCGACCTGTGCGAAGTCGAATTTTCCACTGTCTGCCAAGTCCAGAATCTGCTGTCCCTGAGCTGCTGTAAGGAACTCTCCCTGCTCATTGAGGAGTTTGAGGGCGTTCCACTGCCGCGGGTTGTGCGAGGCCGTAATTATGATGCCTCCGTCTGCCTGGGCATATCTGACTGCCAATTCCGTAGTCGGCGTGCTGGCGTAGCCGCACTTGACTACATCCACTCCGCAGGCGATGAGAGTACCACAGACCAACTGCTCCACCATCTCTCCACTGATGCGGGCGTCTCTTCCGACTACCACCTTATATTTTCTATCCTGAGGTTTGGCCACCCTTGAAGGCAGAGTGGCTACATAAGCATAGGTGAACTTAACTACATCTACAGGCGTAAGGCCTTCACCCACCGGCCCACCTATGGTTCCACGAATTCCGGAAATTGATTTAATCAAACTCATACAGTTATAAATTTATAGGGTGCCTTCTCGACACCCTACAAATTTAAGAATTATTACTGAGTTTTCCGCGATACCGTAGCCGCAATTTGGCAGATATCATTCCCAGAAAAAAGCGACCGACAATCTCTTGCCAGTCGCTTTTTTAACCTATGAGAAGTTTTTGAGAAGTATCTTACTTCTTCCTGCTCTTGTACCTCTGGTAGAACTGATCTACACGGCCGGCAGTATCCACAATCTTGGTCTTACCAGTATAGAAAGGGTGAGAAGTGTTAGAGATCTCGACCTTTACTACAGGGTACTCAACACCGTCCACGGTAATGGTCTCTTTCGTAGTAGCGCAAGAGCGGGTGATGAATACATCTCCGTTAGACATATCCTTGAAAGCTACAAGACGGTAGGTTTCGGGATGAATTGCTGTCTTCATAATTACACTAGTGTTTAAAAATTCGGAGCGCAAAGATAGCAATTAATTTCGAGATAACAAAGTATCTCCAAGTTTTTAATAGTCAACTTTTCCTTCAAATATATCCTTGACGGTATTATGCACTTTCCTCAATCTTAAGGAGCCCAGGATAAGGACCAGGCCGAATAGCAGAAAGGCAATCCCCATCAGAGTTGTAATCACGCCTGCCCCGAAAGAGAAAGGTTTGAACACTATAAAGAAGGATAAAATCAGAAGCAGTATGCCTGCCACAATTCCCCAGGATGCTCCCTTAACGTTCAGGGACTTGAAATCTCCGGCGATGCCAATTATCATAAAGCTGTGGTACATCAGCCAGATTCCGGCTATGATCGGAAGGGCGAGGGCGTTGAACATAGGATTGGCACAAAGAAGGAGACCTACCAGAATGTCCAGAATTCCTCCGAGCACGTTATAGCTTCTGGTCATAAAATAGTTTCTGCTAGTTACTGCCACGACGAGATCTACCACACCGGATACCAGAAAAACGACTCCGATAAGTGAACTCATGGCGATAAAACTGGATCTCGGATTACAGAACACAAATACTCCTGCTACCACACATAAGATTCCAGATAATAGATACAGCCACCAATTCTTGATGGACCTGCCAGCTTTCTCAGCTATACTTGATAAAATTGTTCCCATAATAAAATGATTATTATATGTAATGTTTTTCGGACTTTTCTACTCGCCCACCTCAGCATATTCATCATTTTCTATGCCAATCCTCTCTTTTATGCCAATTCTCCCTCTTATTCTCCATCTTATGCCAATCCCAACTCTTCCTCCTCCTACTTCACCTCCTCAATTCCCCACTTCTTCCGCCTTTCCTTCCTCTTCCTCAATCCCCACTTCTTCCGCCCTCTCTAATCCAATCCCGGAGCTTATCCTGGCGCTGATTCGCACTGTTATTTTTCCTGGCCGGACTTGGCACTGCTTTGTTCAGTGCCACGCTACAGATATTATTCAACACTCCACTTTCGAGACAATTTGTCTCCGACACAGTCAAAGTGTCAGAGCCTCCTCCCTCATGTAATCCACGGTGAGTAAAAAGGCTATTTTGCTCACGGAACAGTGTTTTCAGGCGGAGGCTGCTCGACTTCTCGATCACGCCTGGCCTTCGCCAGCCGCGGATCTCGGCACCCACTCCCGAGCCGTGGGCGGCACGTCCCCCGAAGCCGACAGCCTCACGCCTATAATCCTCAGCTGTAATCCGCAATATTGATTCCCTGATTTTTCGCAAAGTTGATTCCCCCCTATATTCAGGGTAATTTCCCGATCACATCCATGCAGTTTTCCTCCCTTACATCCAGGCAGGTCCCCTCTTACCATCCGACCTGAGACTAACGGTGAGTAAAAAGCCCGATTTGCTCGCGGGAGATGGTTTTCAGGCGGAGGCTGCTCGGCTTCTCGGGAGTTCCAAATGTCGAAGGATTTTGCCAGGGATAGCAAAATCCCCGACATTTTCCACCCCGCCTAGATCACGCCTGGCCTTCGCCAGCCGCGGATCTCGGCACCCACTACCGAGCCGTGGGCGGCACGTCCCTCGA
>CAMFSN010000035.1 GCA_945983015.1 uncultured Bacteroidales bacterium | reverse complement strand
ACTTTTTTATGAAACTTATCGTATATATAATACTTGACTCTGAAGAAAAGAATTATATAATATGAAACTTTCTCAATTTAATTTTGAACTTCCAAAAGAGAAAATCGCGAAAGAACCCAGCTATTGGAGAGACGAGTGCAAACTGATGGTCCTGCATAAGGACACTGGGGAGATTGAACACAGACTCTTCAAAGACGTAATCGATTATTTCGGCAAAGGAGACCTCTTCGTGCTGAATGACACCAAGGTCTTTCCTGCCAGACTTTTCGGAAAGAAAGAGAAAACAGAAGCCGACATAATGGTCTTCCTGCTAAGGGAACTTAACCCTGAGCAGAAACTCTGGGACGTAATCGTAGAGCCTGCCAGAAAGATAAGGATAGGAAACAAACTGTATTTCGGAGACGACGACTCTATGGTGGCTGAAGTCATAGACAACACCACCTCCAGGGGCAGAACCCTGCGTTTCCTCTATGACGGTCCTTACGAAGAATTCAAAAAAGACCTCTTCGCCCTGGGAGAAACGCCTGTTCCGGAATGGGTAAAGGAGCATCCAGACGAGAGCGACGTTACCAACTACCAGACCATCTTTGCCAAACACGAAGGAGCGGTCAGCGCTCCTGCAGCCGGACTTCATTTCTCCAGGGAGTTGTTCAACAGAATGATTCTCAAAGACATAGACAAGACCTTCATAACAGTCCATATGGGCATAGGACATTTCCGTGAAGTGGACGTAGAAGATCTCTCGAAGCATAAGATGGATTGTGAGAGAATGATTATCTCTGAAGAAGCCGCCGAGACCATCAACAAGGCTAAGCGGGCCCATCACAAGGTGGTAGCCGTAGGCGTTACGGTGGCCAGGGCTCTGGAGACCTATGTAACTACAGAACACGAGGTTAGACCTACGGACACCTGGACTAACAAATTCATCTTCCCTCCATACGAGTTCTCCATTCCGGACGCCTACATCTCTAACTTTCACCTCCCAGAATCCACTATGCTGATGTCTGTGGCTGCCTTTGGAGGTTTCGACAAGGTGATGAAGGCCTACAAACTGGCTTTGGAAGGGGATTACAAATTCGGCCCTTACGGGGATGCCATGCTGATACTTTAGACTTATGTCAAAATACAAGATATCCCTTGACCTCCCGGGAGCCTGGGAAAAAGAGGAAAGCACTTATATCGAAGTGGACGGAACTGAGGTGACTCACATCGAATGTCACCTGCCGGACGACAAGGCTCAAAAAGACATAGCCATAGTGGATCTCTATTCCGGAGCTATGCCTTCGGACACCACCGCCGCAGACGAAGCTCTGGCCAATTACGTAGATACCGTAGGCTTTGACGAGACGGATCCGGAGGACTTCGACCCTATTACAGAGTGGCCTTTTGCCGGAAAGAAAGCCTATGGCTTTGAGGCCCTCTGCGAGGACGACTCCCCTATGAGGCTGATGTGCATAGAGATAAAGAGCGGAATTCTCTGTATTCTTAACATCTGCGCTCAGAGTGATGAGAAACTGACAGAAATAATAGAACTTGTAGAGCGAAAACTCAGATACAGATCAGATAACTAAACTTTTTAATCACAATGAACTATGAATGCTTCAAATCTTCCGGTCACGGCTGGGGCGATTACGCTCAACCGGGCTTTCGGATTCAATCCGAGAATTGCTTATGAACTCTTAGAGAAAACGGGCTCCATCGGAGCCCTTTTCGCCTTGTCCGAAGATGAGAGAAATGCCCTGCTTTACAAACATCCCGACTATCTGGGAAAACTCAGTAATGAGGAGTTTGAGAATAGTCTTAGAGAATATGATTGGCTGAGGGCTAATGGAGCAGACTTCCTCTGCATAGAGGACGAGGATTATCCCCTATCTCTCAAAGAGTGTGAGGATGCCCCTTTGGGACTATATTACAAAAGCTGTTCGAAACCCTCAGACTTCTTTGCCTTTCCTATGATTTCAGTTGTGGGCACCAGGGACATTTCCACTTATGGCAGAGAATGGTGTCCGAAAATCATCCAGGCCATAGCAGACTGCCCCAATAGGGCCAGCATAGTGAGCGGGCTTGCCCTGGGAGTGGACTCGCTAGCCCACAAGGCGGCCTTAAGTTTCGGTATTCCCACCCTGGCGGTGCTGCCTTGCGGGATAAATGAAGTGGCCCCTGCGGGGCATTGGGAATTGGCCGAAAAGATAAGGAATAGCCCGAACTGCGCCCTGTTAAGTGATTTTCCTCCTGGATATCCGGTGACAAAGGGGAACTTCTTAAGAAGAAACCGGATAATAGCCGGACTCTCCTCCTCGACCATACTCATAGAATCGCGCAAGCACGGAGGCGGGCTGATTACCGCTCGTACCGCCTTTTCCTATGGAAGGGATGTATATGCACTTCAGGGAAGGATCGACGACCTGCGGTCCCAGGGCTGTAACAATCTGCTGGAGGAGAAAATAGCCGAGCCCATCTCGAATATTCAGAGCCTTGGAGCCAGACTTGGACTAGGAAGAAGAATCTACAGTCCTCAGGGAAGTTTTGCCGAAGGGGTAGAAAGATACTACCAGAGGCTGCCTGTGGAGATGTTGGAGGACCTTCTCTCACTGGCTCGAAGCATAGAGAAAAGGAAGGGAATCAACCTGGAAGACCTGGCCTTTGACTGTGACTTGACTTATCCCAGAACCCTTAGCCTGTGCACTATGCTGCAAAAAGACTCTTTTATCCAGATAGACTTGATGCAGAACTGCACTATTCTCGCAAAAAATGCTTAAAATTGTAGAATGAACTTTATAGATACTCATACTCATATCAGTGACGAAGCCTTCCACTCAGAAGAGGAGGAGGTGATAGAGAGAGCCTTGAAGGCGGGAGTGTTCAAGATGCTAATGGCAGATGTGGATTCCGGCGAAAGGGATGCGATGAGGGCCCTGTGCGCGAAACACGAGGGGGTTCTATACCCTATGCTGGGACTCTACCCAGGCTCGGTGAAAGAGAATTGGCAGGAAGAACTGGACAAAGTATTTTCCCTGAGCGAAGAGGGCGGAGTGGTGGCCATAGGGGAAGTGGGCCTGGACTATCACTTCAGCACAGAATTCGCGAAGGAGCAGATGGATGTCTTCGTGGCGCAACTGGAATTGGCCTCGAAAAAGAATCTTCCCGTAAACGTGCACCTGAGGGATGCCACGGAGGACTTTTTCAAAGCGATGGAAGCCTGCAAGGGGCTGGGACTGAGGGGAAACCTGCACGCTTTCAGCGGCTCGGCGCAGACCCTTCGCAGACTCCGCAACTATGGAGAATGGAGCGTGGGGATAGGAGGGGTGCTCACCTTTAAGAACGCAGGAATAGCTAAAGAACTGGAGGACATAGACTTGGCTCAGATAGTCCTGGAGACGGACGCGCCTTACCTCAGCCCCACTCCAAAGAGAGGGCAGCGGAACGAGAGCGCGAATATCCCGATTATAGCACAGAAAGTGGCTGATATCAAAGGGATTGGCATAGAAGAAGTGGCGGAAAGAACGACAGCAAACGCGCTTAGACTTTTTTCCTTATTATAGCAGAATAATTTTTTAGTACCGCTTTTTTTTGTTATCTTGCATCGATTTTTGAAAATAATACGAAACAGATAAAATTCATTAATTAAAAACACATCAAAAACAGTTATGAAAAAGATTTCAATGTTTTTGGCAGCAATGACCATTCTGGTCTTCTCCGCTAAGGCAGCTTCAGCACAGGAAGCCGAGCAGGCTACACCAGCTGCAGTCGAGGAGGTATCAGCTGCCGATGAGGGTGAAATTGACCCATTCAAAGTTAAAAGTGAAGTTCCTCTTCATCAGGCGCTCAAGACCAAATTCATCGAGGGTGGTGCAGGCTTTATGTCCCTCATCATCATCTGTCTTATAATCGGTCTTGCACTTTCTATCGAGAGAATCCTTTATCTTTCTTTCTCCAAAGTCAATGCTAAGGCTCTGGTAGCCAAAGTGGAGAAAGCTCTTCAGGAAGGTGGTATCGAGGCTGCAAAGGATGTTTGCCGTAACACCCGTGGTCCTGTAGCGAAGATTTTCTATGACGGTCTCGACCGTTACGACCAGGGCATCGACGTAGTTGAGAAGAACGTGGTTTCTTCAGGTTCCATCCAGATGAGCCTTCTCGAGAACGGACTTTCTTGGATTTCACTTTTCATCGCCATCGCTCCGTCTCTGGGATTCCTTGGAACCGTTATCGGTATGATCCAGGCCTTCGATGCTATCCAGGCAGCCGGTGATATTTCACCTAACGTTGTGGCCGGTGGTATGAAAGTCGCTTTGATCACCACAGTTGCAGGTTTGATCGTAGCTATGATCCTTCAGGTATTCTATAACTACATCCTCGCTAAGATCGACAGCATCACTATCGATATGGAGGAAGCTTCTATAGATCTTATTGACGTTCTTACAGCACACAAAGCATAATTTATAATGAAATCTAACTATAGTAAAATCATTAAGTGGATAATGATCGGGCTTTTGCTGGTCAGCGTAGGCGTAGCCATTTTCGGCTGGGCTAAGGGTTTCGACCCGCTGTCAGTAGATCTGCTCTTTTATTGGGCCTACGTAATGGTTGCTGTAGCTCTTATCGGTATCGTCTTCATAGGCGGTTGGATATCAATCAAGAACGATAAGAAGTTCCTCGTCAAGGCGCTTTGTGTTCTTGGTGGAGTGGCAGTAATATGCGTAGCCGTTTATCTGCTTTCGCCAGGTGCTCCTGCCATCGGAATTGCCGATCAGCCATCTGCAGGCACTCTTAAACTCACCGATACAGTGATCAACCTCACCATCGTCGCAGGTGTTGTGGCTATCCTGGCCATCGTAGTGGGAGAAGTCTATAACGCCATTCGAAATAAAAGAGAGGCTAAGTAATTATGGGTAAAAAGAAAACACCGGCTATCAATTCCAGCTCGACTGCTGATATCGCATTCCTGCTCCTGTGCTACTTCCTTATGACTACTACTATGGGAAGTCAGACAGGTTTGGCACGCCGTCTTCCTCCTATGCCTAATCCTAACGAGAAGGTGGAGGACCAGAAGATTAACAGGCGTAACATTATCATCGTGCGTATCAGTTCATCAGATAGAATTCTGGTCGGTTCTGAACAGATAGATATTACCCTCCTCAAAGATAAGGTCAAGGAATTCCTTGCGAACCCTAACGACGACCCTAATATGCCTGACAAGGAGATGAAACTCATCGAAGGCTGGGGTAAGACAGTTCCGGTATCTAAGGGTGTGATCTCCCTGCAGAATGACCGCGGTACGAGTTACAAGGCTTACATAGCCGTTCAGAACGAACTCGTAAGAGCCGTAAACGAACTGCGTAACGAATTTGCAATGGCTAATTTCGGCAAGACCTACGCTCGTCTGAGTGAAGATGAGCAGGATTGGGTAAAGAAGGCTGTACCTCAGATTATCTCCGAGGCTGAGCCTATGGATGTAAAAGCAAGCAGATAACAGGAGGAAAGATTATGTCTAAATTTGGAGGAAGTAACAATAAAAAGGATGTTCCTGGAATTTCTTCAGGTTCACTTTCCGATATAGTCTTTATGCTCTTGTTCTTCTTTATGGTCACCACTCAGATGCGTGAGACTGAGAACAAGGTTCAAGTCACAGTGCCTGAGGCTTCAGAGGCTGTAAAGCTCGACCGTAAGGATTTGGCTTGCTATATTAACATCGGAACTCCTATCAGGTCTCTCCAGGCCCAATATGGTACCGATGCCCGCATCCAGCTGAACGACTCGTTTAAAACCAAGGATGACATCCGCGACTTCGTGGCTTCAGAGCGTGAGGCTATGAGCGAGGGTGACCGCCCTTTGATGACAGTGTGCATCAGGGCTGACCAGGATGTCCGAATGGGTATCGTAGTCGATGTGAAACAAGAGCTTCGTCGCTGCTCTGCGACCAAGATTATGTATTCAACCAGAAAACCGGCCGAATAAAAAGGTCCGTAATATACGAGCGGTCCCCCATAACAGGAGGACCGCTTTTTAAAATCAAGAAAAATGTCTAAAGAAATACTGCGTTCTAAAGTAATAGACCTGTTGCAGATGACTCCAGGTCAGAAAGTCCTGGCCAAAGGCTGGGTCAGGACCAAAAGAGGAAACAAGGAAATAGCTTTCATAGCCCTCAACGACGGCTCCACTATCAAGAATATACAGATAGTTGTCAATAAGGACGAGAACACTACGGAGATACTATCCAGAATCAGTACAGGCGCCTGCATCAGCGTATGCGGAGAACTGGTGGAATCTGTGGGAGGAGGCCAGGCTGTGGAGATCAGGGCTGAGAAAGTGGAAGTTCTGGGAGAGTGTGACCCTATGCGCTACCCTCTTCAGAAGAAGGACACTTCCTTTGAGTATCTTAGAACAGTGGCTCATATGCGCCCAAGGACTAATACCTTTGGAGCAGTACTGCGTCTTCGCAGCCAGATGGCTTTCGCCATTCACCAGTATTTCCATAGCAAGGGCTTTGTCTATCTGAACACTCCACTTATCACCGCTTCGGACTGTGAAGGTGCAGGACAGATGTTCCAGGTGACCACCCTTGATTTGAACAATGTCCCGAAGAACAAAAAAGGTGAAGTGGATTTCAGCAAGGACTTCTTCGGGAAACAAACCAACCTTACAGTGAGCGGACAGCTCGAGGGTGAACTCGGAGCTACGGCTTTGGGCGAGATTTACACCTTCGGACCTACCTTCCGCGCTGAAAACTCCAATACTCCACGCCACTTAGCTGAATTCTGGATGATAGAGCCTGAAATGGCCTTCTATGACATCAAGGATAATATGGATTTGGCGGAGGACTTTATCAAATCCTTGGTTAAATATGCCTTGGATAACTGTAGAGACGACATTCAGTTCCTGAATGACCGCTATGACAATAGCCTGATTGAAAGACTCGAAGGAGTCATCGGCACAGAGTTCGTCCGTCTGCCTTACGGCGAAGGCATCGAGATTCTGAAAGAGGCTATCGCTAAGGGACACAAATTTGAGTATCCGGTAGATTGGGGGACAGACCTGCAGAGCGAGCACGAAAGATTCCTGGTGGAGGAGCATTTCGGAAAACCGGTCATCCTCACAGACTACCCTAAAGATATAAAAGCCTTCTATATGAAGCAAAACGAAGACGGCAGGACCGTTCGCGCTATGGACATTCTCTTCCCTAAGATAGGAGAGATTATCGGAGGTAGCGAGAGAGAAGCCAGCCTGCAAAAACTCGAGGCCCGTATAGATGAACTTGGTATGAGCAGGAAGAATCTGGAATGGTACATCGATACCAGACGCTTTGGAAGCTGCCCTCACAGTGGTTTCGGACTTGGCTTCGAGAGACTTCTGCTCTTTATTACCGGTATGCAGAATATCCGCGACGTAATCCCATTCCCTAGAACACCTAAAAACGCAGAATATTAATCCTTATGCTTGTAATCGGAATCGCCGGTGGCTCCGGCAGCGGCAAGACTACTGTCGTAAAAGCCATTAAGAACAAACTGAAAGACGAAAAAGTAGTAGTTATCCCTCAGGATGCTTATTACAAGGACTCCAGTGACCTCACTGACGAAGAGAAAAGGGCTCACAATTTTGACCATCCGGATGCCATAGACTGGGAACTTTTATGCTCCCAGCTTCGCGACTTGAAAGAAGGCAAGAGTGTGGAGCAGCCGGTTTACTCCTATATCTCCTGCAGCAGAAGCAAGACCGAAACCGTCAAGGTGGAACCTGCAGACGTTATTATCATTGAGGGAATTCTGATTTTCTCCTGTCAGGAACTCAGGGATCAGATGGACATCAAACTCTTTGTGGATGCCGATGACGACGATCGCCTGATGAGAGTAATGGCCAGAGACATCAGCGAAAGGGGTAAGGATGTCAGCTGGGTGATAGAAAGGTACTCCCGCACGGTTAAACCTATGTACCTTCAGTTCATCGAACCAAGCAAGCGTTACGCCGATGTGATTATCCCTCAGGGAGGCCATAACAAGGTCGCCATTGAGGTTATCACTGCTACAGTTGAAAAGTTTCTCAAGTGAAAAGACCTTCGACAGATACATTGGCAGGAATACTTATCACCGTGAGCATACATCTTGCGGTGATAATTGTTTTGCTGCTATCTGTCCTGGAGCCTAAACTTAATAAGGAGAGGATGAGCATAGAACTAGACTTCTCCGAGCAGGAAAAACTTGAAAAGCTTGAATCCGAATTGGCCAGGCAAAAGGCTCTGAACGAAAAACTGGACCGTATGCTTAAGGAGGAGGGCATAGACTCTCCTTCTCAAAGCGAGATTAAGAACCTCAGGGTGGATGCATCCCTGAAAGACGCCAAGGGGATAGACGCCGAGCAACTCTATAAGGATGCCGAGAGGATACAAAGGGAATACGAGCAGAATATGTCCAGAAAGGAAGAGGACTATGCGGATATCTCCACTCCCAATGAAAAGCAGACTGAAGAGAAGCCTGAGGAAAGCTACATTGGCCCATCCGTCCTGTCATATCAGCTAGATGGCAGGAAAGGCAGCTACCTCCCTATTCCGGCATACAAATGTATAGGAGCAGGAGAAGTTACAGTGATAGTCACGGTCAATCCTAATGGGGACGTAGTCGGCGCGAAGATTCAAGATGACATTTCCTCCGAGGACAAATGCCTGAGGGAATACGCATTAAAAGCGGCGAGCCTGAGCCGCTTCTCAAAAAAGAGTGACGCTCCTGCCCGCCAGCTTGGAAATATCGTATATCAATTTATTGCTCAATAAGCCGCCCTTCATTCTCCAAGGCAGCCTTGAAAGTGTCGTCTATGCTGAGGAAGAGCCTGTAGAAGGCATTCTCTCCTAACTGAGAGTATCTACCCACCTGGGCCCTAACCTGAGTCATCAGATAATCCTTAGACTGCTTCCACTCCTCTTCAGAAGGGACCAAGCCATCCTTATCCTTGACGAACTTCAGGAACTGCTCATCCAGAGCTGCCCCATCCAGATATGCCTGCAGACTTTCGAAATCCGATATACGGGCCAATTCTGCAGCGTGTCTGTCGAAGTAATAGGAAGAGAATCGAAGAGCACTAGCTTTCTTGTTGCACTTCAGGTGGAAATCGCACACTCTGGTAGTGTCAATTGGCATAAAGAGATCAGGCAGAATACCGCCCTGAGCGACGAGCATACTGTCTCTGGAGAGCATCTCCGAGCCGGCATAACGCTTGTAAACCTCGTAGGCATAATCCTCAGTATAAGGCTTTTGGATACATCTTCCCGAAGGAGTGTGGAAACGGGCTACAGTAAGACGGATACCGCTGCCGTCAGTGAAGTTCACCGGCTCCTGCACGAGGCCTTTGCCGAAGGACCTTCGTCCCACTATGCAAGCCCTATGGTTATCCTGCATCGCCCCTGCGAAAATCTCGCTGGAAGAGGCACTGCCTTCATTTATCAGAACACTTAATGCCAATTCCTGATATCCTCCCCTGCCATCTGCCCTATAGTCCTCACGGGCTCTCTTCCTGCCTTCCAGGAAGACTATCAGGGAGTCTTTTGGAAGAAAGAGATTGCTAAGGAGCAGAGCCTGGTCAAAATAGCCTCCGGAATTATCTCTAAGGTCCACTATCAGATGCTCCATTCCTTGAGAATCGAGATCCTTGAGTGCCTTGACAAACTCCTCATAGGTACTTCTGGAGAACTTGGATAACCTGAGGTAAGCGTCTTTGGAGTTAAGCATAAAGGATGCATCCACGGAATGAAGTGGAATCTTTCCTCTGGTAATCTCGAAAGGGATAATCTCATCTGAGCGTTTGACCGTGATGCATACCTTGCTTCCGGCGGGACCTTTCATTCTGCGGACCATACTGTCCTGAGGATAATTTATCCCCGCTATCTCGACATCGTCCACTTTGATTAGCCTGTCCCCTGGCATCAAGCCTGCCTTCTGGGCTGGACCTCCCATAATGGACTCTATCACTATAGCAGTATCATTCGGGACATTGAACTGAATGCCAATGCCTTCAAAGCCCGCGGAAAGAGAATTGTCGCTCTCCTCCCTGACGGCAGGAGGCATATATACGGAGTGTGGATCCAGCTTTGAGAGAGCCGCTTCCACGGCGGCATCTGTCAATGCCTTCTTATCCACTTCATCCACATAATTCTGATCTATCTGCTGTAAGATAAGATTCAACTTTCTCCACTCGGAATACTCCGTCTTGTAGAGAGCCTGCCTCTGCTGGATACGATATACCAGGCTCACTGAAAGAGCCCCCACCACTATGCCCAACAGGGCTATCCATATAGTGCCGCTACTCCTCTTCATCCTCTATATAATGCAGACATTCTATGCCCGCCCTTTTTAAAAGATCTATTCCATCGGTGAGCCTGTACTCATCCAGATAAACCACTCTTTTGATTCCCGCCTGGATGATAAGCTTGGCACACTCCATACAAGGGGAAGCGGTAACGTAGAGGGTAGCATCCTGGGAGCTATTCCCCGACTTTGCCACTTTGGAGATGGCATTGGCCTCTGCGTGAAGCACATAAGGCTTGGTCACGCCATTTTCGTCTTCACATACATTCTCGAAGCCCGATGGGGTGCCATTATAACCGTCAGAGATAATCATCCGATCCTTTACGATCAGGGCTCCTACCTGGCGTCTTTTACAATAGGAATTCTTAGCCCATATCTGAGCCATTTCCAAGTAGCGTTTGTCGAATTTGCTCATTAACTGTTTCTCTGATAAAGATATCTCTTGATATTACGCTTAGGAGTTCTCTCGAAATCCTTCTCCATAAACTCTATTCTGCGAATCTGCGCATAGTGAGGCAGAGCTTTGTTCACTTCCGGAAGCATACTCTGGAGCTTACCCTCCACTTCTTCCTGAGAGATGCCGTACATTCTGGAAGCGGCATAGTCAGGATATACCAGTGCAGTAAGTCCACCCTTATCCTCAATTACCAGTGAATCAACCACATAAGGGAAGTTATTGATTACAGCTTCAAGCTCCTCAGGGTAGATGTTCTGACCATTGGCAGAGAGAATCATACACTTGCAGCGGCCCTTAAGGAAGAGGTAACCTTTCTTAATGACGCCCATATCTCCGGTCTTAAACCAGCCATCCTTGGTGAAAGAAGCAGCTGTGGCTTCCTCATTCTTATAATAACCCAGAAAGACATTCTGTCCGCTGACCTGCACCTCTCCCGGGATCTTGGAAGGGTCCGGAGAATCAATTCTGATTTTACATCCAGGGACAGCTTTTCCGGAGCATCCCACCTTGGTCTTATTCCATTTCTCAAAGGTGATGATAGGGGCGCATTCTGTCATACCATATCCCACAGTGAAACGGAAATGCAGTTTGTGGAAGAATTTCTCCACCTCCGGATTTACGGCAGCTCCACCGAGAATTACTTCTTCGAAGTTTCCACCGAAAGCAGTGGTAACCCTCTTTTTCATATAATTCCTTACGATACCACCGACAATTGGGGCATTAAGGAAGAATTTCAATTTATCAGCCACAGGTTTAAGTTGAGTACGATATACCTTTTCTATAATAAGAGGTACGGCTATGATAATTGAAGGATGAATCTCCTGGAAGGCGTCCATAATGACCCTAGGACTTGGAGTCTTGGTAAGGAAGAAGACGTGAGCTCCGATGCTGATTTCGTAAAGGAACTCAAACATAAGTCCATACATATGGGCCAATGGCAGCATAGATACCACCTTGGACTTGCTGTTCATCTGAGGTTCAGCGACATTGGCAGCGAAATTCATATTGCAGGCCAGTGCCCTGTAAGGGATCATCACACCCTTTGAAAATCCGGAAGTTCCGGAAGTATAGTTGATGATGGCGAGATCATCCGGTTTATCCTCGTAATAGCAGATCTGCTCAGGACGGAGTCCGCAAGGGTATTTTTTCCTGAATTCCAGAATCACCTCCTCCCTTATCTTGTTGATGTCGTGAACGCTGGACATAAAGCACTGAAGGTCAGAGATGTTAATCACCACTTCCAAGGCTGGAAGAGAAGAGGTGTCAAGTTTTTCCCATACAGATTCGTCCACGAAAAAGACTCTGGACTCAGAGTGGCTTAACAAGTGGAGCACACTGTCAGGGTTAAATTCGTTCAAGATAGGTACAGGAACAGCACCATAGGTTAAGGCGGCTAGGAAACATACTCCCCAATTGGCCTGATTACGGCCACACAATGCGACTCTGTCGCCCGGATTCAATCCACAACGCTGAAAGATTACGTGCATCATTTCGATTCTTTCAGCCACCATGGCGTAATTCATAGTTTCACCCTTGTAATTCGAAAGGGCGAGATTCCACCAGTTTTCCTTAAAACTGGCCTCAATCTGTTTGTTTACTGATTTAACATTCATATTAGTAAGGTTTGTACACTTCATATAACAGGCCGGATTTCGTCCAGCTGAAACAGTGATCGTCGGCCCAGAGAACAGCCCTGACATTCTTATCTTGAAAATGTCGAACCCTCTTGGAGGCCGAAGCCCTGCTGAAAGCTCGGACCGCCGATTCCGATCCGATTATCGCCCACTCCCCTCTAGTCTGCACACAAGTCTCATCCTTCAAGGCAAAACCTGCTCCGAAAAGCACTGAGGCTGTCTTCGGCGCGTAGGTAAACTCCTCCTGCTTGTTCCATCGGAGCAGCAGCAGTTCCTCGCCTTTGTACACGATTTTCGCCACTTCCTTTATGCCAATCCTCTGCGCCCATAACTCAGGGCTTTCCTTCAGGACTTCCTTCTGCTTGATCAGGGCCAAGTTATAGTTATGCAATTGTCCCCTGCCATCCAGGAGTATCTTTCTCTGAGAAAAATAATACTGTGGGGAGTCCAGCATCTGCCACATAAAAAAGGAGGTTCCTCTCGGGAGTTTTCCTGCATAGGAACAATCTCCACAAGGAAGTGAGTTTTCAAAAGCCGCGAATTGGGAGAACTCATCGCTAATCAGAGGATGAATCTCAAAACTGAGAGTCTCTCCCCCGCTTAGATATTCTACATCCTTAAGTGTCAAGGCTGTCCATTCACAGAAAGAACTCAGAAAACGGCTAATCTGCTTCCTGTCAAAGTAGCTGCTTAAGAAATCTCTTTCCAAAAAATAGGCTATGGCATCATTTCGAAGCAGAATCAAAGAATTTGCTCTCTCCTTCTTATCCTCTATGAGATTCTGTACCAGTGTCAGATCCAGGATGGAGGCATTTAGATTTACGTGCCTCTCTGCGGCCGAGAGCAAAGTGACTGACTCACTGATTAACAGAGTATTATCTATTATCTCTGTATTTAGGCCAATCTCCTTTGCCTGATTTATCAACTCCAGGGTACTGTCTGCATTCCTGCCGCTCTGCTTTCCTACCTGAATTACCAGCATAGGCGTAATGCTGGCATAATAGTGAAAGGAAACGAGCATCTTTTTATTCCGAAACCTTCCCAGATCTAAATAACTATATACAGAAAGAGGCTCGAATACCAGTTCCTGAGCCTCTTGTGCCTTGTCAAAACATATTACTGCACAGGCATCGGATGGAACAAAACGAAGCATCTTCTCGTAATATTCCACATCTGAAGTTTTTCTCGGGAGTAGGAAAAAACAGACGATTATCACTACTGACAGAATAGCGATTGCGACGAATACTATGGGCTTAGCCTTGTTCACAGGTGCAAAAATACTCATTTTTTTGTATTTTTGCGAAATGATGCAGACAGTTAACGAAATACCTAACAGTTTCTACAAGATATCCACTCAGATCATATACGCTCTGAGTGTGCCTGTATTTTTCTTAGTATTCGTCCTTTTATACAAGCCTGCTGAGATTGTCAGCTTTATGAATGCCAAGGACCTCTTGGAGTTCAATCTCATAATGTTGTCTTGCATCATTATGCTGAGCCTGGTTCTTAGCCGGCTTTTGCTCTTCCTGCTGAAAAAGTCACTTCACCTTAACTACACCTCTTATATATGCTGGTGCCTGGTGGAG
>CAMFSN010000034.1 GCA_945983015.1 uncultured Bacteroidales bacterium | reverse complement strand
GAAGGCGTTGTCATCGGTCAGCGATGAATACACGACTTCGTCAAGCTTGTTGCAGGAAATCAGGCATAATGCCAATATAACGCTATAATACTTTTTCATCTTTGTCCGATTTTAGAATGTAACTTTTATGCCGGCATTATACTGTCTGAAGGCAGGGTAAGCATTGTAGTCAAGTCCCTGGGTTACTGCACTGGAGCCGTTGACACTCACTTCCGGGTCAAATCCGCCATATCTGGTCAGTGTCAGCAGGCGATTGCCACCTATAAATGCTCGAATACCCTTAATATACTTATTGATTTTCAGAGCCTTGACTGGAACATTGTAGCCAATTTCCAAGTTGCTGAGCCTTATGTAGGAAGCGTCTTCCACATAGTGGGAATTGACGAATGTTCCATATTGAATGCCTCCATCCCTTTTCCAGCTTCCGCGTATGATGTTTTCTGAAGGATTGTTCTTGGTCCAACGGTCCAGGCAGCTTGCCAGACGGTTATTGTCCTCCAGGACCACACTTGAGATATTCAGCAGGCTGTTTCCGATGCTGGCGTCGATGAAAATGGTCAGATCAAAGTCTTTCCACCTGATGGAGTTTCCCCAGCCGAAAATAATGTCCGGATCACCCTTCCCGAGGAAAGTACGGTCGTTTTCGTCAATTGTTCCGCTTCTGTCAACATCTCGGAATTTAGGGTCTCCTGGCTGAGATTTAGGCTGTGGTGCATAAGTCTCTCCTTCCTGGATAATGCCTATCCACTCATATCCCCAGATGGAACTTAGCGGCAAGCCTTGTTGAACCACTGCATATTCAGTGTCGGCGTAGCTGCCGTGAGGCTTCAGGCTATAGAAGGTAGGAGAAGATATGCTCTCGACGGTGTTCTTGTTATGGGAAATGTTCAAGGTACTTGTCCAAGAGAAATCCGCGCTGTCGAAAACGTGGTAGTTTATAAAGAGTTCAACTCCCTTGTTGGAGATGGAGCCGTTATTGCCTTTGGTGGTCTGGATGCCTCCCGTGCTCGTGGAGATGTTGACGTCATTGAGCAGGTCTGTGGTCAGTTTGTGGTACAGGTCGAAGTTAATCTCCAGCTTGTGGTCAAGCAGAGACAGGTCCAGTCCTAGGTCGCCTTGGCTGGTGGTCTCCCAATGCAGCAGGCTGTTTCCGGCATTGGCAGGATACATTCCTTTGACTACACTGTCACCTCCAAGGTAAACGTCCTCAAAAGCATAAGAGCGTAAGGATTTGTATGAGCCAATTCCGTCGTTACCGGTCTGGCCATAACTTAGCCTGAGCTTAATGTTGTCGAATACTGGCTTGGCAAACTCCATAAAAGGTTCGTCTCCAAGCTGCCAGGCAAAGGAGGCTGCAGGAAAATACCCCCATTTGTTCGAGGCACCGAAATTGGATGCTCCATCAGCACGGATGCTCGCATTGAATATGTATTTGTCCTTTAGAACATACTCAAGCCTTGAAAAGAAGGATAGATTATATTTGTCCGATTTGGCTGTGGATATCCAATCCACAATCTGGGCGGCACCCATATTGTGCACACGGAAAGCGTCAGTGGTGAAATCGTGAGCACCCAATCCGGTATAATAGTAGTTGTTGCCTATAAAACTGCTTCCTGCTATAATCTTAAGATCGCTTTTGCTGAAAGTCTGATGATAAGTCAGAACTGCTTCAGCCTGCTGATAGTCCACATTCTCGATTTCCTGAGTGGCTATACCCTTGTTCGCTGCTCCGTGATTCGTGTTGCAGTCGTAGTAGGTGGAGTATTTATCCATCTCGAAATTGTACGAATACTGGGCTCTAAGATTAAAGTACTTGAGAAAGTCCACCTGGGCATAAGCCGTGAGATAGGAGTTGTTTACCCTGACGTTCAGATCCTTATACATCAATTCGTAATATACGTTCTCAAGCCTTGTCTCCTCTCCAAAGACATTTTTTCCCTCGATGGTATTAAGAGGTGAGGCTAAGAACATCCAGTACATCGCATTGTCTGTCGAGGACTTCGTTCCCATACTGATGTAAGTGCGGTCAGTTTTTGCCATATAGGCATTGATTCCTGCCTTTATGAAATTGTTCGGTTTAAAATCCACATTCAGACGGGCGCTCGTTCTGGCAAAATCCGAATTGAGAACCAGTCCCTTGTCCGTGGTGTTCACTACCGTGGCAGCTGCCTGGAGCTTGTCGGAGCCACCCTGGAGGGTGAGGGCGTGAGTCTGGGTCGTGGAGTTTCTCGTCATCTCCTGAATCCAGTCCGTTCCCTTTCCGCTATAAAGTTGCTCTTCAGCAGTATATGGCGGGTCACCGGCTGCCCCGTTGTTCTCCCAGTTAAGCATATCATACTGGATGGTCTGAGAGGCATCCATCAAATCCCAAGGGTTACGTAATTGCTTGACTGATACGTTATATGAGTAATCGACGGAAAGCTTTCCGGAGTTTCCGTGCTTGGTGGTGATGATAATTACGCCATTGGCGCCTCTGGAACCGTATATGGCAGTGGCGGCGGCATCCTTGAGAATCTCCATACTCTCGATGTCTTCCGGACTGATCTGATTTCCTAGGGAGGTTTGGATTCCATCCACTATGTAAAGCGGGGTATTGTCGGCGGAGATGGTGGATGCACCTCTGATTCTTATGGTCATCCCGCTTCCAGGTTCAAAGGATTCCTGTTTAACCATTACGCCGGCAGCGCGTCCGCGTAAGAGGTCTGCCGTCGAAGTTATGACTCCGGCCTTTACCTCTTCCGCCTTAATGGAAGAAACGCTTCCTGCCAGATCTCTTTTTCTCGTAACTCCATAGCCCACTACGACTGTTTCTTCCAGCATTTCTGTGTCTGAGAGCATAACTACGTTAAGAAAGTGCTTGGGGTCTTCAATTTTAACTGAAGTGCTCTGGAGGCCGATACAATTGAAATTTAGTATATCCCCTTTACGGGCCGGCAATTCAAAACTTCCGTCTTCCAGGGAAGAGTAGTAAACTTGTTTTCCCTCAATGCTTACTATCACGCCGGCAAGAGCCTGGGACGTCTCGTCTGTGATTCGACCTTTGACCAGGTCTTGAGCGTTTATAGTTCCGCATACAAGAGAAATTGCGATTGCTAATAGAACCTTGTTCATCGTTTATTAATTATTTGGTATGCAAATGAAATATTTATTGCTGAGAATAAAGTTTCATTATTGCTATAAAAAGTTTAATTTTGTCTAATTATAGAATAAAAATGAAACAATTTTCGGCCATACTATTGTCTTTGTACTTGTCCTGTTCCATCGCTTTAGCTTCTTCGGAAATCGATGGGGAGTACTATGTGAAGAACATCGGCATTGTGGATAATTTGTCTCAATCAAGTGTCAGCTGTATTCTGTACGACGATTATTCGCTTTGGATAGGCACCAGGTATGGACTGAATGAATATAGGAATCACCGAATGAGAACTTTTGGGGATAACTATATCAATTTCTTGTTCGTCGATAAGGAAAAGTTTCTCTGGTACGGCAGCAATCAGGGCCTATTCAAGTATTTGCGGGACCAGGACAGGTTTGAAATGCAAAGTGAGCAGACTGTCTTTTGTGCCAGTCAGGATGAGGATGGAACCATACTGGTAGGTTGTAGCGGAGGGCTACTTCGGATTCAGAACGAGGAACAGACTTTCTTCCCTTTGGATGGCTCGATGATAGGAAGCATTTATGCCTTTGGAGACAAACATTTGCTGATAGATAAGGGGAGCGGTCTCTTTCTATTTGAAAATGACAGCATAAGACATATCCCACATCCTGAGATTGACGGTTCGGTAGTCTTGGCCACTGCCTGTCAGGATAAGGTCTTATATCTTTCTTTATTTAGAAAGGGGGTATTGGCCTTGGATCTCGAAAGCCGGCAGTGTCATTATCTGGACCAGACTGAATTAAGCAGTGACATAGTCCTTTGTCTTCAATTCATTGGGGATGAGTTATGGATGGGCTCTGACGGACAGGGGATCTTCATATATGATACGAAGGGGGGGGGTATTAGAAGGCAGGATATCCCATCTAATGCCGTTACTGCCATTTACGGAGACCCCTTTTCGAATGTATGGGCAGGAACTGTGCGCTCTGGCATATATGGTTTGAGACCATCGCCTATTTTGACTTACAATGGCGGGACGAACAATTCCGGAGATGACGTTATTATCAGCTTTTGCAGGGACCCAATGGAGGATTTATGGATAGGAACTGATGGAGATGGAATCAAACGCTTCGATATTCTCGAAAAGAGCATTGTCCCTTATGACTTTAGTGCCGGTCTTAAGATATCCTCATTGGCCTATCTGGACGAGGGCTTGCTTCTGGCCTCGGTGTATGGGCAGGGCTTGAAAATCATCGATCTTAACAATGAAGGGATAAGCCCCTTGCTTATAATTGATGAAGAGACGAATAAAAGGGAATGTTATTACGGCAATGCTCCCCAGTTATATAATCTGCCTAACGGGCATATCCTGATAATGGCCATCAATGTCTATGACTATAATCCTCAGACAGGCCAATTTTTACGCTATTCCCCAAGCGACAATCCACTCATTGCAGAAATGCATCTGCTCAGTGATGACTATGCCTATACTTATGCCAATCTTTTCAAGATAGATACTGCTGCCCGTAGTTTGGAGAAACTGGAGATTGATTTCGGGGATAAGAAAATCAACACTGCAGCCCAGATTCGGGACAGTATATGGGTAGGCAGTAACTACGGATTATGCTGCTATAGCGTAAAGGATGGAAAATTGGAGGAATTCAAGACCAGAATGTTTAACAGGGTGAGTTGGCTTCAAGCCTCAGGAGAGGACCTGTGGATAGCCGCTGACAATACTTTGTTTCGAAGGCATAAGGGTAAACTTGAAATGATGGGGGAGAATGAGGGAATTGCCGCCAATGAAATATTGACCGGACTCTCGGATGATAAGAATCTATACCTGGGAGGCACCAAAGGCTTGATTCGAATAAACAGGGAAAAAGAATTTGAGGAGAAACTGAGCTATCCTCAGAAGATTCAGATTCTCTCTGTCAATATGGGAGGAAAGGAGCTTAAAGTGGAAGACGGCAGGCTCACCCTCCCCTCTTCTTTCCCAGCGATAAGCATCAATTTCGCCTTGTCTATGCTGGATCCTTTTGATCGTTATGTCTATAGGTATGACATTTCTGGGAAAACGACCTACACGGTGGAAACTTACGATGACTTTCTGGTACTTCACGACCTGAAAAGTGGCCGCTATGACATCAGTGTGTGCGTTCTTGGCCCTGATGGAAGCTGGTCCCCCGAGGAAAGACTCTTACAAATCACGGTCTTGCGGCCCTGGTATTCTCAGATATGGTTCATAGTGTTGCTGAGTTCCGCGCTCTTGTCCCTGGTAGTATGGCTGGTTTTGCGCCTGGTCCGAAAGAAGATGAAGAAAATGGAGCAGCAGATGAGAGAGATGAACAGCGTCTTTATGAATAAGCTGGATAAGTTCATCGAGGAAAACATCTCCAATCCAAATCTCGACATAGCTATGATAACTAGCAATATGACTATGAGCCGAGCCTCTTTATATAATAAGGTAAAGGAAATAACAGGAAAGGGAATCTGGGAATATATAGAGGCTATGAGGATTAAGAAGGCCTGTGATTTGTTAAAGGAGAGTACTTTGTCCATTAGTGAAATTTCGGAGCAGTGTGGCTTCTCGTCCTCTCAATACTTCAGCACCAGATTTAAAAAGCTTTTAGCTTGCACTCCTAGAGAATACAGACACAGTTAGTATGAACATCGCGATAATCGGAGCCGGAGCGGCAGGCTGTTTTTGCGCCGCAGAATTAAGGAAAAGAATGCCTCAGGCCCAAATCTGCATTTTCGAGGCTCAGGCAAGGCCTATGGCCAAGCTAGCCATTACCGGAGGCGGCAGGTGCAATATCACTAACAGTTTCGCCGATATCCGCTCTCTTTCAGAAGCTTATCCCAGAGGCGAGCGCCTTGTCAAAGCCGCCTTCAGAAATCTATCCCCCTCAGACACGCTCACTTGGTGGGAGCAGGCCGGAGTAAGTCTGGTGCTTCAGGAAGACCAATGCTATTTTCCGAAAAGCCAGAGTGCCCTGCAGGTCGTACATACTCTCGAGTTCCTCATCCGCGGATGCACTCTTCTGCTTCGGACCAAGGTCAGCTCCATCCGTAAGGACGGTGACCGCTTTGCTATCTTTTCGGCCAATTCCAATGTCCCTCAAGTCTTCGATGTCGTGGTTCTCTGCTCTGGCGGTGGCGCTGTGTCTATGCTCTCGACTCTGCCGCAGATTGAGATTCAAAGCCCTGTGCCGTCTCTTTTCAGCTTTCGAATCAATGAGCCCAAGCTATGCGCATTGATGGGAACTACTCTGTCGAATGCCAAATTGAAATTGGCAGGGAGTAAATATGAGGCTAGTGGGACCCTGCTCGTAACGGATTGGGGGCTGAGCGGACCCTCAGTGCTCAAATTGTCCTCTTATGCCGCAAGGGAATTGGCAGAAAAGGGATATAAGGCAAGGCTCCTAGTGAATTATTTGTCTCTCGGGCAGGAGGAGCTGCTCAGTCTGATAGCTTCGCAGAAGGCTCGATTCCCGCAGAAACTCCTTCTGAATATGCCCCTTAAAGGGCTCAGCAGTCGCTTGTGGGCATACCTGCTGGAGAGGGCTGGAATCAGATCGGATATGCGCTGGGCAGAGCTGGGAAGCAAGGGGGCGGGGAGATTGGCCTCAGTAATAAGTGCGGATGAGTATCAGATAGAGGGTCGCTGTCGTTTCAAGGAGGAGTTTGTGACAGCGGGCGGAGTGGCAGCCTCGCAGGTGCATCGCTCTACTTTGGAAAGCAAATCCTACCCAGGGCTGTATTTTGCGGGAGAGGTGCTGGACATAGATGCCATATGCGGGGGATTTAACCTTCAGGCGGCCTGGTCCACAGCTTTTAGCGTCGCCAAATCGATTGCGGAAAAATTTTTATAACTTTGTCCCTATGTTTGACAGAGAAACTTATATCAGAAGACGCAGGGAGCTTCTAAGAAGGCTCTCCGGACAGAGTGGAGTGGCGGTGTTCATAGGAAACACTGATTCCCCTGCCCAATACAGAGATAATTGTTACAAATTCCGTCAGGACAGTACCTGGCTTTACCTTTTCGGTCTGGACGAGCCGAATCTGGCTGCGGTGATTGACCTCGAAAGCGGCGAGAGTACCCTTTTCGGGAATGATTGCGACATCGACGACATCATCTGGAACGGGCCAAGTCCGAGCATTGCGGAACTTGCACAGAGTGTAGGAATGGAGCACAGTGCGCCTTTGAGTACCCTGCCATCGGCAGTCAGAGGCAGGAAGATTCATTTCGTCCCTACATCCCGCCTCTATAATGCAGAGATTCTGGGGACATTGGCAGGGATAAAGCCATCGGATTGCTTTTCTTCGGGAAAGGCGGGCTGCCCGGCGGCTTCCGCCGAATTGGTGAACGCCTTGATTCATATGCGCCTGGTCAAGGAGCCTCAGGAGATAGAACTGCTCGACAAAGCTTGCACCCTCGGCCAAAGGATGCATAGCATCGCCCGCGATGCCATCGCCCTGGGGGTGGTGGAGCAGGATATAGTGGGGGAGATGGAGGGTTTTGCCCTCTCCAAGGGCTGGGGAGTGAGCTTCGGGACCATTCTTACCCAGCACGGTGAGATTTTCCACTGCCACAGTCATCAGCAGAAGATAGAAGACGGAAGGCTGCTGCTCATAGATGCAGGTCTTGAGAGTAACGAGCATTACGCTTCAGACTTTACCCGTACCTATCCTTGCTCAGGCCGTTTTACTCAGAAGCAAAAGGAGATTTACAGTATTGTGTATGAATGTAATGAATTGGCATTCAATCTGGCAAAGCCAGGAGTGTCGTACATGGACATTCATCTGGCAGTCTCTGAACTGATGCTAGGGCGTCTCGGGGAACTGGGGCTTGTGCACGGCGATCCGAAGGAAATGGTAAGGGAAGGCTATGCCGGACTCTTTATGCCGCACGGTTTGGGGCATAATATGGGTCTGGACGTGCACGATATGGAGGATTATGGGGAGAACCTCGTGGGCTACGGGCCTGGACAGAGCCGCTCCTCTCAGCTGGGACTTGGCAGTCTCAGAATGGCCAGAGTGCTGGAAGTGGGAAATGTAGTTACCGATGAACCAGGCATTTACTTTATTCCGGCCCTTATAGAGAAATGGAAGAATGAGGGTATTGCCAAGGGAGTAATCGATTATCAGAGACTTGAAGACTATTATAATTTCGGAGGAATCAGACTCGAAGACGACGTGCTGATTTTGCCTCAAGGGGCGAGAAGACTGGGAGAAAACAGGCTTCCTATCGCGCCTGAAGATGTGGAACTATCTATGAATAAATAATTATGGGACTATTAGACGGTAAAACAGCACTTATAACGGGAGGCTCCAGGGGGATTGGCAAAGCCATCGCTCTTAAATTCGCTCAGGAGGGGGCAGATGTGGCTTTCACCTATCTTTCAAACAAGGCCGCAGCAGATGCTACCCTCACTGAACTTGAAAGCTACGGGCATAGGGTAAAGGCCTATGCTTCAGATGCTTCAGATTTTGAGAAGGCACACGAACTGGTAAAACAGCTCCAGGCAGATTTCGGCAGGATAGATATCCTTGTAAACAATGCAGGAATTACCCGCGACACCTTGCTTCTCAGAATGGATGAAGCCCAGTGGGATGCCGTTCTGAATTCAAACCTTAAATCCGCCTTCAATTTCACCCACGCCGTGGTTCCGATAATGGCTCGCCAGAGGGGAGGAAGCATTATCTCGCTTTCATCTGTAGTAGGAATTGCCGGCAATGCCGGACAGGCTAATTACGCGGCTTCCAAGGCGGGTATCATAGCCTTGAGCAGCTCTGTAGCTAAGGAAATGGGTTCTCGTGGGATACGCTGCAACTGTATAGCCCCGGGCTTTATTGATACTGATATGACCTCCGTCCTTCCGGAAGAGTTAAGGACTGAGTGGGCTAAGACCATCCCGCTGCGAAGGGCTGGAAAAGCTGAGGAAGTGGCCAATGTCGCCCTCTTCCTGGCTTCGGACCTGTCTTCTTACGTAACGGGACAGGTAATCCACTGCTGTGGTGGAATGTCTTATTAAAAACTTATGAATCACCTGCTTAAACGAAACTTCACTCCATACTTTTCAGCCGCCCTGGATATCATCTATCCGCGCTGCTGTCTGGTCTGTGGAAAAGCCTTAAATCTGCAGGAGAGACACATCTGCCTTTCCTGCAGTTCTGATTTTCCATATACTCATTTCGAGACAGACTCGCATAACCGAATGGCCCGATATTATAACGAAAGGCTCTGTGAACGCTTTCCCGATACCTATTTCCCCTACCAATACGCCATCTCCCTGCTGCGCTACCGAGCCGACGACCCCTATTCCAGGATTCCCTGGGCCCTTAAGTTTCAAAGGAATTTCGCCGCAGGAGAATACTTTTCACATCTGCTAGCCCAGAAAATCCTCCAGGCCCCTTATCTTCAGGGGATAGATTTGATTCTCCCCGTTCCCCAGCACCCTATACGACGCTGGAAAAGGGGCTACAATCAGGCGGAAGTAATAGCCCGCTGCCTCGCTGAGGACCTGAATGTGGCCTTGGAAAGCAAACTCTTGATAAAAAGCCGATACACCCGCAGCCAGGTGGGGGTCGACACTGCCAGAAGGAATGCCAATGTCTCCTCTTCCTTTGCTTTGTCCGAGTCTCGTCGCTCGGTCCTGGAGGGCTGCCATCACATTCTTTTGGTAGATGATGTTTTTACCACCGGAGCTACCTTGAGCGAGTGCCATAAAACAATTCGCGCCATCTCCTTGGATGAGACGGTGCGAATAAGTGTCGCTACTTTAGCTTGTGCGGAAAATTAATCGTTAGGAGTATCCTGCTCTACAGGTGCGATAGGGAACTCTGGCTGGGCAGTTGTGTTCTCAATCTTATCTGAGATGTTGATCTCGGTGGATTTGGTATTAGTGGTGAAAGATGCCACGATGGAAACCACTGCGATGAAAGTTACAAGACCCCAGGTGATTTTCTCCAGAATGTCAGCTGTCTGGCGTACGCCGAAAGTCTGATTTCCTGCTACGAAATTGCTGGCCATACCGTCTCCCTTACCACTCTGGAGCAAAACAACCAGAATCAGAAGGATGCTCGCTATGATGATAAGCACGACCAATGTTGTGAATAATGCGTTCATATCTGTTTATCTATTTTTTCAATAAGGTCTGCAAAGTAAACACTTTTTTCTGGGATTAGCAAACTAAGTTTTGAATAAATCTGCTTGGCTTTCTCGCCATAGCCTTGATCCAAGTATACTTTTGCCAATTCTTCTGTGCAGAAATCTTCCGTCAAGGAAGCCTCTTCCTCTATTTTCTCAGAGATTTCACCCTGCTCCAGAGCGTTGTTTATAAAGGCGGAAAAGATATTGTCTTCCGCTTTCTTCGCCTGAGCGTATTGTTCCGCGCTGAAATAGTCTCCACCTATCACATAGACCTGTTTCGGAGCCTTTACCGGAGCGAGCTTAAGCTTTTTCTCTTTCCGGCTTAGCATAATCTCATAAACCCTGCTCCGATATGGGACATATAGGGCTTGCTGGGCATACTTCTCCACCTCCCAGGCATCTTCTCCCAGGGCCGCCATCCTTCGGCACAATTCCAGTCTGGCGCAGGCAAACCAAGGGTATATGCTCACCACTCCCGAGAGTTCCTCGAGATTAAGGCTGGAGAGATTCATACGATTTTGATTAACAGTCTTTACCATTGGGCTACCGTAGCATTGAATATGTCATCGACAAGTTTTTCAATTATCTCGGTCACCAGGGTGGATTCCACAGCGTCCAGAGAATTAGTCGCGTCAAAATCGGAATAGCCGGAGAAACTCTTGTTCGTAAAGTCGTCTTCAGGATGCTTTCTGTTCACGAAAGACACTTTAACCGTGATGGTCAATCGGTTCTGAGCCGCCTGGTCGCCCGCCGTAATGGCAGTGGCCTTGACGTCATACCCCGTGATTTCACCGGTGATTTCCAGGTCTCCGTCCATATCGAGTTGCTCCAGAGAGGTCATCTTTCTGAACTGATTCCTTACGGCTTCGGTAAGTTCGTTGCTCAGGTTAGGGTTGACCTTCAGGGCTTTGTATTCGAAGTAATTGATAGTAATGCTCTTAACGTCCGGTTGAATCGAAGTTCCGGAAAAGGAATAGATTCCACAGGAGCTGAGCATACAGGTCAATAGTACCGCCAATATCGCCTTCTTAAGCATTTTTCTTATGTTTTTCCAGCCAGCGGTAAATGGTCCTTTCGGATATTCCCAATTCCGTGGCGGCAGGTTTAACTTTTCCCTCGTGTTTTTCCAGAACTTGTCTGTAGAGCTCGTCGGTATTCTGTTTCAGTGAGCGGGGGTTGTTGGAACTCTCCTGCCATTCGGCCTCTTCCTCCTCCTGTGGCTTAGGCAGACCGCCCTCTATCCGCTCGCTTTTTTGCATCACCATACGTTTCAGGCTTTCCACCTCCTGATTCAGGTTAAAGATAGCCTTTATAATGGCCCTGAGCTGGTCTCCGCCTATGTTAGCTGAGCCTGAACTCTTATCTTCTCCTGGAAGTGAAGGCAGCAGGCTGTCAAATTCTTGCGGCAGGTGTGCATTTATGGTAAGGGCATCTAGTTCTATCCTGTCGGAGTCTGCGCTTATAGGCTTGGACTCCATAAGCGTCAAAGCCTCGGTGAAATGTTTCAGCTGCCTGATGTTCCCCGGCCATCTGTATTTCTGCAGAGCCGCGATGGCCTCGTGACTTAGAGATATCTTGCAAAGCCCTGATTTGAAGGAGTAATCTGAGCTGAACTTCCTAAATAGCAGGTATATATCCTCTTTCCTCTCCCTAAGGGCAGGTATTTTTATCTGAATCGCGTTAAGTCTGTAGTAGAGGTCTTCACGGAATTTGCCTTCGGCTACCATATGGGCCAAGTTTGCATTCGTGGCACAGACAACCCTGACATTCGTCTTCTCAGGTTTCGAAGACCCCACCTTGATGAACTCTCCATCCTGTAAAACCCTGAGCAGCAATGCCTGGGTCTCTTTCGGGAGTTCCCCTATCTCATCCAGAAACAGGGTGCCTCCATCGGCCTCTTCGAAATAACCCTTACGAGTGGCGATAGCTCCTGTAAAAGAGCCCTTTTCGTGCCCGAACAGCTCTGCGTTGATGGTGCCGGAAGGAATGGCTCCGCAGTTCACTGCCAGATACGGTCCGGTCTTTCGCAAGCTGTTATCGTGAATGATGCGCGAAAACGCATCCTTGCCTACTCCGCTTTCCCCGCTTATAAGCACTGCCAAGTCGCTTGGCGCGACGGCGAGGGCTGTCTCGAGGGCGTAGTTCAAATCTTTATTATTACCTACGATATCGTAGCGATTTTTTATCCTTTGTAGTTCCTGACTGTCCATTTGGGCAAAGTTAAGTAAAATTCTTTATCTTTGCGTGCGGATAAACTAAAAATGATGAGACGATTCAGTATTATAGCAGCCTGCGCCTTGGTTTTGGCTTCTTGCGCCACTCCCCAGGCCCAGATGAAAAAAGAAGTGAAGGATTTGGTTATTAAGTCTGAGCCCGAGGTTCTGGTAGTGACTAATAATAAGATAGAGGCCGATGTGACCATAGCTTTCCCTCAGGCATATTTCGACCAGAGTACTATGATGGTGGTAACTCCGGTGCTTGTCTATGGGGACAAGCAGCGCACCGGAAAGCCCTTTATCTTCCAGGGCGAGAAGATTATGGCCAATTATAAAGTGGTTCCGGTAAATGGCATCACCCATAGGGAACACCTCTCTTTCGATTTCCTGCCAGGAATGGAGCAGTGCAGGCTGGAGTTGCGCTGCGTGATTGTCCGCGCCGATAAGAAAGTTGAGATTCCGGCCATCAAGGTGGCTGACGGTTGTAACGCCACTTACCGGCTGGTGCAGGTAAGCGGGGAATACTCATACAAGGCAGATGGCTATCAGCGGGTTACCCAGGTCAGTGCCGAGACCAGTGTAATGTTCGACGTGAATTCTTCCACGGTAAGAAACAGCGGTGTTAACCGTAATGCCGTCGCTACCTATAAGTCTTATCTTTCAGATCTGAAGGCCGACGAGAGATATAAGGTGACAGGCACCCAGATTATGGCCTATGCATCCCCTGAGGGAGGTCAGGAGTATAATGCCGAGCTGTCGGATAAGAGAGCCGGAGCTGCCGTGGGTACCTGGAAGGAGATGTCCTCCGGAATGTCGGCCGATTCCCTTTCGGTTCTGAGCATAGGGCAGGATTGGGAAGGCTTCAAGGAAGCTCTGGAGAATTCCGACCTGGAAGAAAAAGACCTGATTCTCAGGGTTCTATCTATGTATTCCGACCCTGCGGTAAGGGAAGCGGAGATAAAGAATCTCTCCTTTATATATGAAGACTTAAAGACGGAAGTGTTCCCGAGTCTGAGAAGGGCCACTTTCGTGGTAAATGCAGAGCATACCGGATACTCAGATGAGGAGTTGTTGGAATTGGCAGAGAAACATCTCGGAATGCTTTCCGAAACCGAGGTGCTCAGGCTGGCCGGCATAGAGGAGGATTTGGCGCTGAAAGAGTTCTATTACAGGTATGCGGCGCAGCGTTATCTCTCCGACGTGGGGAATTATAACCTAGCGATGATGGCCCTGGACAGGAACAGCAATGACATCGCGCAGGTGTACCTGCAGCAGGCAAGTGAGGATGGGGACGTGTTGAATGCGAAGGGGGTGATTGAGCTCAGAAAGGGAAACCACGAGGAGGCCAGAAAATATTTCTTGCGCGCCGGAACTGAGGATTCGAAGAAAAATTTGGGGACTTTGCTGATTTTGGAAGGTTGCTACCACGAAGCCGCACAGCTGCTCGAAGGGAGCGGAAGCGCTAATGAGACATTGGCATATATTCTTGATGGTCAGATAGATAAAGCTGTATCTACGGCCAGGTGCGAGACTCCTCGAGATGCCTATATCGCCTGTCTCTTATACACATCTGACGCTGCCGACGACTCCTTACGTG
>CAMFSN010000033.1 GCA_945983015.1 uncultured Bacteroidales bacterium | reverse complement strand
GTTCCGCAGAAGTGAGGGAGGGGCTGGAAGGAGAGGAGATTGGCATATACACATAGAGCGTATCGGGATGGTCCCGATTAGCCTCGATGCGCAGAACGGCACTATGGTGCACGAAAAGAGCTATCTGATAGCCGAGTATCAGAAAGGCGATGCAGACGGCGCCGAATTTAATCTGAGTTCTTGTACTTGTTAACGTGCTCGCTTCGTTTTGACACTGGGGCTCCTGCGAGTGTGATGACGATCTCCCCTTTTGCTTCGTTTTCATTAAAGTAATCCAATAGTTCAGTTAAAGTTCCCCTGTGATGGGTTTCGTGAAGTTTTGATATCTCGCGGGACACGCAGCACTCCCTGTCTGGTCCGAAGACCTGGATGAATTGCTCGAGAGTCTTAGCGAGGCGATAAGGCGATTCATAGAAAATCATAGTCCTGCTCTCGTCCTTAAGGGATTCAAGCAGGCTGAGACGACCCTTTTTCTGTGGCAGGAAACCCTCGAAACAGAATCTGTCGCAAGGCAATCCACTGGAAACGATGGCAGGGATACAGGCAGTGGCCCCTGGCAGGGTCTGAACCTCTATTCCCTCAGCGGCACAAGCTCTGGCCAAGAGAAAACCCGGGTCTGAAATTCCAGGCGTGCCGGCATCGCTGATCAAGGCGACATTCAGCCCTGAAAGAATCTTCTCCTTTATGAAATCAAGGGTCTGGTGCTCGTTATATTTGTGATGAGAAAGCAGCTTTCCTTCTATCTGATAATGCTTTAGAAGGACAGAACTGGTACGGGTATCCTCTGCCAGGATAAGGTCCGCTGACTTTAGGACTTCCAGAGCCCTGAGAGTAATGTCTGAAAGATTGCCTACCGGAGTAGGAACTATGTAGAGAATTCCCGCCACTTATTCGTTAAAAAATATTAACTTTGTATTATATCAATCGCAAATCTACAAATGTTTTCAGAAAACCACAAAAAATCCGGCTGCATAGAAGTAATATGCGGCTCTATGTTCTCGGGTAAAACCGAAGAACTAATCCGTAGGCTCAAAAGGGCACAATTCGCTAACCAGAAGATTGCTATCTTCAAACCAAGCATCGATGTCAGATACTCTGACGTAGAAGTAGTGTCACACGACCTGCACTCCCTGAAGTCCACCCCTATCACCGATGCCAAGTTTATGCTGGAAATCCCTTCAGACATCGAAGTGGTGGGCATAGACGAAGCCCAATTCTTCGGAGATAACATAGTGGAAGTATGCCAATCCCTTGCCAACAAGGGAGTTCGCGTGATCATCGCCGGCCTGGACACCGACTTCCTGGGCAAACCTTTCGGCCCTATGCCTGCCCTTATGGCGGTAGCGGAAGACGTGCAGAAAGTTCATGCCATCTGTGTAAAATGTGGTAATCTGGCTAATCACTCCCACCGTTTGTCCAAAAATGCGGACCTGGTGGTTCTGGGAGAAAAAGATGTCTATGAGCCTCTGTGCCGCAAATGCTACAACGCGGCTATCGCTGCAGAACATCAGAAATAATATCCTTAATCTCTTTTTGCCAAGTGGCGCTGTCCACGTGGGTATAAATCTCGGTCGTGAGTATGCTCTCGTGACCGAGCATTTCTTGTACCACCCTCAAATCAGCCCCATTCTCTATCAAATGGGTAGCGAAGGAGTGGCGGAAAGTATGTGGAGAGATGTTTTTGCTTACGCCCGCGCGAAGAGCAGTGTCCTTTACGAGATTGAAGACAGAGACCCGACTGAGCGCGGAGCCGAAACGGTTTAGGAAGAGAGTGTCCTCGTTCCGAGCATCGCTCCCGTTTCTCTCTGAAAGGTAAAGCGAGACAGCCTCGGCTGTGGATTCAGCCATTGGCACGAGCCTCTCCTTGCTGCCCTTACCCTTGACCTTCAGGAAAAGCTCATCCAAATATAGCTGGGATATCTTCAAGGAGCAAAGTTCGCTGACGCGAAGGCCACAGCCGTAGAGGAGTTCCAGTATGGCGCGGTCTCGGGGATTTCGGGCGGCATCCAGAATGGCATAAACCTCCTCGATGGAAAGCACTGTGGGGAGATATTGGCCTAGTTTAGGACTATCCACCATAGAGGCAGGGTTATCTGTCCGCTCCCCCTCCTTTATAAGATAATCGAAAAAAGAATTCAGAGAACTGAGGATACGGGCCTGAGAGCGCTTGGAAAGCAGGTCGGAAATACTTATAAGATAATTAGTTATATCCTCAGCGTCGACACTTTTCCAAGCCTTCCCCTGAAGATAAGCCTGAAAGGCCTGCACATCCGAGGTGTAGGCCTTGAAGGTATTCTCAGACAATCCCCTCTCCACCTTCAGATAGTAGGAGTACTGGGAGAGGATGTCTTGTGCAGGGGCTGGCATCAGTGTATGGCGTCAATGATTCGCCAAAGAAGCAAACCGCTGAGAATCAGGTTCATACCTGTAGTGAGAAGGAAACCCGTGAAAGCCCCGAAGGCAGCTTTGAAAGAAGCCCAGACGCCTTTGTCTTCGAAGATGAGTTCAGCGAGAAATGCTCCCAGAAGGCTTCCGCCTATCATCCCTATGGGAGTGAAGAACATTCCTGCGAAGAGACCTATGGTGGCGCCTATCGATGCCGCCTTATGTCCCCCGAAAGTCTTAGTCAGGGCTGGAGGAATCACATAGTCTATCACCGTTATTATCACTACCACTGCGAGCCATATCAGAAGAGAAGTCAGGCTGACGGGATCCTGAGTGTGGGCAAAGTACATCAGCAAAAGCCCTATCCAACCAAATGGCGGGCCTGCGAGCCCTGGGAGAATGCTTCCCAGGACTCCCAATACGCCTAAAACAATGCCTATGACTATCAGCGCCGTATCCATTTAGATTCTCTTCAGAATTTCCTCAGTCTGAGCCTCGTAGCCAGGTTTTCTCAGAAGGGCAAACATATTCTTCTTATATGCCTCCACTCCAGGCTGGTTGAAAGGATTGACACCCAGAACATAGGCTGACACTCCGCAGGCAAACTCGAAGAAGTAGAAGATAGCTCCGAGATTGTATTCATCTATTTTTTCAATGCTCAGGTCAATCTGAGGTACTCCACCGTCTATATGTGCTACCTTGACACCGAGCTGAGCCATAGCGTTGCAGTGCTCAACCCTCTGACCTGCAAGGTAATTCAGGCAGTCCAGATTCTGTTCATCTGTGCCAATCTTCACTTCTCTCTGTGCATTCTCCACCTTGATTACTGTTTCGAACATCACGCGGCTTCCCTCCTGGATGAATTGACCCATAGAGTGAAGGTCAGCGGTATTAGTTACGCTTGCAGGGAAAATGCCCTTGCCATCCTTTCCCTCACTCTCACCATAGAGCTGTTTCCACCACTCAGCGAGATAAACCAGTTTAGGAGAATAAGTTACGAGAATCTCCACGGCCTTGTTATAATCCATGTGGAGAAGATTCCTGATGGCGGCATACTGAACAGCCGCATTGGTCTCGCTCTTTTTCAGCAGTTCCACTCTCTGCTCGGCTGCACCCTTGAGCATAGCTCTGATATCGAAACCGGCAAGGGCTATAGGCAGAAGTCCTACAGGAGTGAGTACGCTGAAACGGCCACCTACATTATCCGGCACGACGAAAGTCCTATAGCCTTCCTGTGTAGAAAGCGTTTTGAGAGCCCCCTTATGAGCGTCGGTTACTGCGACGATTCTGCTGCTGGCTTCTGCCTTGCCATAAGTCTGCTCTATGTATTCCTTGAAAATCCTGAATGCTACAGCAGGCTCGGTAGTGGTACCTGACTTGGAGATAACCACGCAGGCGGTGTTTCTGATTTTAGCCAAGTCCAGAAGTTCTGCGATGTAATCTTCGCTGAGATTGTTTCCGGCGAATACCACCTGTGGAGTTCCCTGAGGACGTACAAAACTGTGGCTGAGGGCCTCAATGGCACAGCGGGCTCCAAGATAAGAGCCACCGATTCCGATGACTATCACGAGTTCCACCCCCTTGGCCTTCCACTCGTCTCTAACTTGCTCTATCTTGCAGATGAGATTCTCATCTATATCTATCGGAAGAGTCTTCCATCCCAGAAAATCATTTCCGGCTCCGTCTTCGGCGATAAGAGTGTCAAAAGCCTTGAGTGCTTTAGCCACATAATTCTGATACTCAGTCTCCTTTACAAAAGAGCCACAGGCTCCAAGATCAATTTTTACCATATTATTAAAATCTCAAAAATTAATTCCACGCAAGTGCCAGGCTATAAAACAACTTAGCCCAAGGCGGAGCAAAATTAGCAAAAAATTAACATAATCCGACAATGAAAATGCTCCACTCACTCTATAACGCTCACTCTGCCATCCAATTCAGCAGTGACAGGGATACCTTTATCGCCCAAAGACTTGATATAATCCGACATCAACTCATAAACGTAAACCGAGCTTTCTCTTCTGGAAGTATAGTTCCTTAAAGCCTTCAGATAATTGGTAGCATCTATGAGGTAGTTTAGAGTGGCGAGTTTGTAAGTTCTGTCAGAGACTACAGGCTCCCCTCCTATCAGGAGCTCCTCCACGGATTTGTTCCTTATGGTCAGTTTTACGCTTGAACTCACAGGCTCTCCCCCGTAGGCGGCTATCGCATTGAAGGCCTCTAAGAGATCACTTCCCTTTATCTCTATGAGAGTCAGGACATTGTCAAAAGGATATATGCCATAGACAGTCCCTCTAGTCACATCTCCGGCAGGCAGTTCCCCACGGATTCCACCATTATTATACAAGGCCAAGTCAGGCTCTTCCCCAAAGTACTCAGTGCAGATCTCATACATGGCATCCGCTGTGAAATTCGAAAGCAGGGCTTCCGGAGTTCCCTTCCGCATAGTCTTTGGGCAATACGCCAGGACTTCTTTCATCGACTCCTCCAGCAGGAGGGTGTAGTAATCAATCTGTGCCTGAAAAGCCTTGTCCACCCCAGTGTCCAATCTGCCATTTACCGGAATCAATCTGTAGTCAAAACTCAAATTCTCTTCAGAAAAGTCCACTTTCATCTCTCCCAGATATATCCCCTTGGAACCGGTCTGCACTATAGGAACTCTCTTCCCTGCGAGATTCGTAACATAGTCGGCCTTAGTTAAGAAAGTGTGGCTATGTCCTCCGATGATACAGTCTATATTTCTGGTATTCATAGCTATGCCTCTATCGTAATAGTCAGCCTCGCTATCCTTTTTATAGCCCAGATGCGACAGAGCCACGACCAGATCCGCCCCCTTTTCCTTCAAATCCCCTGCACAGCGGTCTGCCTGACTGATGGCACTATTGAAGACAACTCCTTCGCTCGCATTCGGATCCACCAGACCGGAAAGCCTGACATTCAAACCTATGAATCCCACTTTTAGACCCTCAACTTCTATCATATAGCTCTCCTTGACCCTTTCCGAAAGACTCGTCGCACTGAAATCGTAGTTCGAGCACACCACCGGCACTTCGTTATACCTGAGCATAAAATCCAGCCCAGTCATCTTCTTGTCGAACTCGTGATTGCCTATGGTTTTGATATTGTATGCCAATTCCCTCTGGGCCATCATCTCCACTTCTCCGCCAAAGCAGGTGAAGTAGTACGAGCCTTGGACAAAATCCCCTGCATCGCAGAGCAACACTGCTCTATCCGCCGCTCTGACACTATCCACCAGAACCTTGATTCTGCTGATTCCACCCCTGTCCGCATTATATGTCGAAGCCTGGTCTATAGGCTGAATCTGACTATGAAAGTCATTGGTAAAAAGAAGCGTCAGCGATTCCACCGGGCCCTGCGGCTCAGCAGGCTCGTCCGGTTTTGAAGGCTCGTCCGGTTTTGAAGGTTCGGAAGGTTTCGATGGCCCGGAAGGCTCCGAGGGTTCCACAGGCAAATCAATACCATTACAAGCGCCAAGCAGCAGGACTGCAGCACAGAGTGCAGAAAAAACTCTCTTCATATCCCAAATTACTAAGAACTAGATTTTTATAAGCTCATATTCACATTTACCCAGCCCTATCTTCTCCCCGTGCTCCACTCCGGCCTGCCAGCAGGTGTCCGGATGTATCAGATGGAATTTGTCCAGATTCTCCCCGTGAGAGCAGTGATGCTCTCTCTCCTGCTCCCCGCCGGCACTAAGAAGCAAGTCGGAAAGGCGATTGGCAGAAGTTAAAACAGGGGCGGCGTTCACCAGGTCGGCACTGGCGCAGTCCAAAGCCACAGGGTCGAAAGATGCAGCAATCCCGAGATCAGGCACCACCGCGGCGTCGTTGTGGTTCCAGCAGTCGCAGTTCGGCGACACGTTCATAATGAAGTTGATATGGAAGGAAGGCTTATCCTTTACCACTGCCAATGCGTACTCCGCAATCTTGTAATTCAGCTCTCTGGCACTGCTGCGCTCGCCCATTACGGCGCCGTCGTGCTGGCAGACCGCAACGCACTGGCCACAGCCAACACAATAGGCATAATCTATACGGGCCTTGCGATGAAGTCCGTCTTCGCAGCGAAAGAGAGAGATCGCCCCGTGGCGACAATATTTGGCACAAATCCCGCAACCGGTGCAGGCAGAAAGGTCTATTTTAGGGCTGCTGGAGCAGTGGAGTTCGAGTTTTCCGCCCACGCTCGCAGAGCCCATTCCGAGGTTTTTCAATGCCCCGCCAAAGCCAGCCTGCTCGTGCCCCTTGAAGTGATTCATCGAGATGATGATGTCAGCGTCGGCTATAGCAGCTCCGATTTTAGGCTTGGGACAATACTCCCCGCCCAGGTCAACTTCCTTATAATCAGTACCTTTCAAACCATCAGCTATAATCACGTCAGCGTGTGCAGAGATAGGATTGAAACCATTGTCCATAGCGGTGGCGAGGTGATCCACGGCGTTGCTGCGACCTCCCGAATAGAGGGTGTTACAGTCGGTCAGAAAGACTTTGGCCCCCAGAGAGCGGAGCAGGTCCACCATCGCGGCGGCGTAATTCGGCCTTATGTATGCCAGGTTCCCCGGCTCTCCGAAATGAATTTTGATGGCAGTGAACTTGCCTTGGAAATCAAGCGTCTCTATTCCCGCGGCTTTCACCAGCCGTATCATCTTGTTAGTCAATCCCATACCAGGCTTGGTACGCAGATCCGTAAAATAAACCTTAGACTTTCCCATATCCCTCAAAGTTAAGAATTTTTCCTAACTCCACAAGGACTTGAATTAAAGTCTGACACACTAGACTCACTCCACCACGACCTCGCCGCCTTTGACATCGACCGTTAAGTGAGTACCCTTAACCACGTCTCCCTGCAGGACCTTTTTCGCGATAAGGTTAACCAACTCCCTCTGCATCAGACGCTTGATAGGTCTTGCGCCATAAGCGGGATCGTAGCCTTCCTCGGTCATATAGTTCACAAAGTTCTCACTGAACTCTATGCCAACCCCATCTTGGGCCAGCCTGTCACGCAGCTGATTCATCTGCAACTGGAGAATCTGCCTTATATCCTCCTTGCTCAGGACAGAGAAAGTGATAATCTCATCGATCCTATTCAGGAATTCCGGCCTCATCATAGACTTAAGCTGCTCGTGCGTAGCATTGGAGGTCATAATAAGAATAGTGTTCTTAAAATCCACCGTCCTGCCCTTATTGTCGGTCAGACGTCCGTCATCGAGCACCTGCAAGAGGATATTGAACACGTCCGGATGGGCCTTTTCTATCTCATCAAGCAGAATTACGGAATAAGGTTTTCTTCTGACCGCCTCCGTAAGCTGTCCACCCTCATCGTAACCCACATATCCTGGAGGCGCACCCACGAGCCTGCTCACTGAATGCCTTTCCTGATACTCGGACATATCGATTCGGGTAATCATATTCTCGTCATTGAAGAGGAACTCCGCCAGAGTCTTGGCCAATTCCGTCTTACCCACGCCGGTGCTTCCTAAAAAGAGGAAGGAGCCTATAGGCCTTTTCTCATTCTGAAGCCCAGCTCTGGAACGACGCACGGCATCGGAGACAGCTCTGATAGCCTCATCCTGACCTATCACCCTCTTGTGCAATTCATCTTCCATCCTCAGGAGTTTGCTCTTCTCGCTTTCGAGCATCTTGTTAACTGGAATACCGGTCCAGCGGGCCACTATCTCAGCTATATCATTAGGCGTAACGGCTTCATTTAGAATCGGTTCCTTTATGGCTGCCTTGCGGGCGTTCAGATCGGCTATGTCCTTCTGAACCTTAGCCATCTTACCATAGCGAATCTCGGCCACACGGGCATAATCGCCGTTTCGTTCCGCATTCGAAGCCTGCAATTTAAGATCTTCCAGAGTCTGCCTGTCCTTCTGAAGCTGATTGAGTATCCCCTTCTCGGCATCCCAACGCTGCTGAAGTTCCTTATGCTCCTTTCTGGCCTGGGCGAGTTCGGATTCTATCTTGTCAAGTTTCAGGGATACGCCTTCGTGACGAATGGCCTCCTTTTCGATTTCCAGCTGGCGAATCTTACTGTCCAGTTCGGCTATCGGTTCCGGCACGGAGTTCATCTCCAGCCTAAGTTTGGAAGCCGCCTCATCTATAAGGTCTATCGCCTTATCCGGCAAGAACCTGGAAGTGATATATCTCACTGAGAGTTCCACGGCGGATATCAAGGCATCGTCCTCGATTTTCACCTTATGATGGTTCTCATATTTCTCCTTCAGGCCCCTTAGGATAGAGATAGATTCAGCGGGAGTAGGTTCGTCCACTTTCACCATCTGGAAACGGCGCTCCAAAGCCTTGTCACTTTCAAAATACTTCTGATACTCGTCCAAGGTAGTGGAACCTATGGTCCTCAGTTCACCACGAGCCAAGGCTGGTTTCAAAATATTAGAGGCATCCATAGCACCGGAACTTCTACCGGCTCCTACCAGGGTATGAATCTCATCTATGAAGAGGATGACCTGGCCATCGGAATCCACAACCTCCTTAACCACAGCCTTAAGCCTCTCCTCAAATTCTCCCTGATACTTGGCTCCGGCTATGACGGCGCCCAGATCCAGAGAATAGATGAGTTTGTTTTTCAGATTTTCAGGCACATTCCCGTCCACAATCTTCTGGGCTATACCCTCGGAAATGGCGGTCTTACCCACACCCGGTTCACCTACCAAGATAGGGTTGTTCTTGGTTCTACGGCTAAGAATCTGCAGAACCCTTCGGATCTCTTCATCCCTGCCGATTACCGGATCGAGCTTGCCCTGCAGGGCCCTCTGATTCAGGTTAATCGCGAATTTTTCCAAATTTTCGTATTTGTTCTCCATATCTATTTCTCCTTTTCCAGATATGGAGACAAAGCCCGTTCCCAAGGCCTTTTACTGACAAAATGTCAGTTCCCGAAAAGCAGTTTCCTATCCTTTTCCAAAGCCTTAGTTGCCTGAGCTTCAGGCACAAAAGACCATCTGCCAATTCTCCCTTCCGCCCTTAGCTTCTCTCTGTCCAGACCTTCATTCTCCGAGAGATAACGATACAGCATATCCCTTATCTCCGGCAGCCTTGCGATTAGCCTGGAGTCAAGCTCTTCCCTGCTTAGCCCAGCACCCTTCAAGAGCAGATCTCCCCCTCCGGCAGCACGATAAGAAGTCATCGCCACTTTATACCTTGCCTGCTCGTCGAAGGCCTTTGTCCCTTCTATGCCAATTACTTCCTCTATCTTTATCCTCTCTCCCTGCGGCTTGCTGACATCTACGCTATAGTTCAAGCCAGCGGCGCTGTCGAAATTGAAGCTCGGATACCTGAAGGACCAGCGTCCCGTCGAATAACGCTCACTCTGACGCTGGTCTATGAGCAAGATGTGCGGACTCCCTGGCTCCGAAAGCCAATTGGCATAGGAATACTCCAGATAAGAACGGATTTCAGCCCCTGTCAGTTCCATCACGCAGAGACTGTTCTCATAAGGATAGAGGGTGAACAAATCGTTATAGATAAGTTCGCCGGCGGGAATGGTCTTGTTATATGTAAGCGGGGCGCAGAAGGAGATGTCGGCCCCACTTGCTTCGAGCTGCACACTGTGTATCAGATCCATATAAAAACTCTGTCCGAAAAAGGCCTCACTGGTGACCAGCGGCTCGTCAAAGCTGCCAACCTTTTTTAGAGTGAATGACTTCACTTTTTGATAATCAGGCTCAAAATACTCCCGCATAGCCAAATCGCTCTGAGCCGGATCTATCTCCAGCATCTGGGCATCCAGTTTTTTAGACTTCAATTTGCCTTTTTCAAAAGTGCAGTCCACCCTGGCCAAGCCCAGGTGGGCAGCCCTGCTTCCGGCATTGAGCAAGACCATATCATCTCTTTTTTCCACCCTGGAGGCGTGATCGTGGGAGCAGAGGAGCACATCCACTCCTTTAAGAGATTTAAAGAGGTCAAGACCCTGACTTTCAAGTATCTGACCATCCCCTTTACCAGTGCCGCTATGTACGCTTACAACTACCACGTCAGGGCGCGTCTTCTTCACTATCTTATCCACCCTCTCCTGAACGAAAGGCAGAAGGGACTCAAATTCCATCTCAGGCCAAAGACTCTTATCTAGCCAAGCCTGGATATTGGCATTAGTATAGCCAAGGACCAGGACTCTCATACCCGCTTTCTTAAACAGCTTATATTCAGGGAAATACGGAGTTCCATCAGATTTTAGGGCATTGCCGGCAAGAAATGGAATTCCTCTGGAGGCCAATTCTTTAGTCAGCTTGTCATAGACCTTGGGTCCGGTCTCGATATCGTGGTTTCCCACCGTTATGGCATCATATCCCATATAGGAGACCAGGCGTGGGAAAAGGTGTTCTCCGAGAGTATCCACATAATTGAAATAAAAAGCGGCATTGTCACCCTGCAGACAGTCTCCGGAATCAATCAGCAGGACATTGTCTTTCCCATAAAGGCTTCTGAAACTATTCACATAAGAGTTTACCGCCATAAGAGATGGCCTGGGCTTCTCATCGACATAAGTTCTGTCAAACCAGGAGCCGTGGACATCATTAGTGCACAAAACATAGAGGCTATAAGTTCCTTCCTTGCTACAGGAAGACAGAAATGCAGCAGAAAGAAGGCTAAGAGAGAGTTTAAGATACAGATTTTTCATAGGACAAAAATACCAATTTTTAAAGGAAAATCACCATAAATTGTCATTTTGGAAAAAAGTGGATGTCCTGAAGCACAGTATTACCCAAGGCCGCTGCATCAGGCTTATATGTAAAAAAAAGCCCGGCTCTCAAGAGCCAGGCTTTTTTAAATTCTTACTTTACCAACAACTTGAATTCCCCAGGTTTCAGTTTGAAAGTGATAGCATTGTGAGACTCAGAATCCGAAATAGTATTATAGCTGGAACTGCCAAATGCTTCATAATCCTGCCACTGTCCGGATTCAGGCAGCCACGCTGTTATATCCTTTGTAGCCGTGGAGAAGTTTCCTACTACCGCGAAATACTTGCCATCTACACTGCCATAGAGGAAGCGACCGTTATCCCACTCTTTCTCAGAAACATACCACTCTATTTTAGCATCCTGGTCAAAGAACCTCGGATTATCCTTACGGAATTTGAGAAGTCCGCTATATGTGTTGTATAGAGCCTTACGATATTTGTCAGCCATAAACTCGTCGGTCTTGACTGGCTTAGGGTCAGAATCCCCATTACCTCCAGAGATATCGTAGCCGAGTTCTCCGAACTGCCAGATCATCTTAGGACCAGGCACGGTAAGGAAGAAAGCAGCCGCACATCCTGCCCTGCGCATGGTCACGGCGAGAGGAGAATCATCTCCGGACTCAGCAGGGGCCTTAGGGGCCGGATCTCCGGCTTTGATTAGCCAAACCGTCAAGGCTGAAGGAGACAAATATACATCGTATTTTCCAGCGGCGGCGACTACCAGATTCTTAGAGTCGGCTCCGGATCTAAGTTTATAGCCCTCACCCACTACGAGAGTCTTGTTTGCTCCGTCTGCACCGAGATTACCCTTGGTCCAGACATTGGCTTCACGAATCTTAAATTCGTCATTGGCTGCAAACTCCACTGATTCTGCCAGATAAAAATCGCCCTTGAGACTCATCGTGATATCTTTCTTATAGTTAGGATCTTTGGGATCACCCCAGCCGGTAAGAGTTCCGCAGATACCCCAATCGCTGGCTGATACAGCACCGCTGGCACCGTAGCAAACTCTCTGCTCATCGTGGCTTTCCATATATGAGACGAAACCATTGGCATAAGCTCCGCTTAGGTTGCTTCCGGACTTATTCCCGTGGATCGCATTCTTATACTGTTCGGTCAATTTACGCCAAGGATAGGCCCCGAAAGCAGAAAGCTCTGACTCTTCCCTGCTGTCTCCCAGATGCTCAAGTATCATCACGGCATTAGGATTAACAGACTGGATATGATCATAGTAATCCTTGATGATTGCGATTCGGGAGGCATCGTATGAACTCCAGGCAGCTACGTTCGAACCGGTATTCTTCTGGGTCAGTCCCTTGGAAAGGTCGAAACGGAATCCATCCACGTGATACTCTTCCAAGAGATACTGCAAACTCTGCTTAACGTGCTCCCTTACCATAGTATTCTCGTGGTTCCAATCGTGGAATACGCTGAAAGGATGTGTGGCGGTAACGTTGAACCACGGATTTTCATCCGCCGTGCAGTTACTGTTAGAGTTCCAGTAGAGCTTAGCCCAAGGATGGGAGCCCGTGGCGTGATTATACACCACATCCACTATAACTGCCATACCCCTGCCGTGACACTCGTCTATGAATTCCTTATATTCCTGACGTGTACCATAGGCTTTGTCCAAAGCGAAATAATGGTTAGGATTATAACCCCAGCTGATATTGCCGTCAAATTCCTGAATAGGCATAAGCTCGACGGCTGTTACCCCGAGATTCTCCAGGTAATCCATCTGCTGCATCGCGCCTTTGATATCTCCAGTCTTGGTAAAGTCACGTAACAGGAGTTCATAGATTACGAGATCATTCTTATCCGTGATCTTAAAATCATCATTCTTCCAAGTATATTCAGGCTTGTTTACCTGGAATGCGGAGATGAGACCTTTAGCTCCCTCAGGGAATTCCTGTACTCCTGGAAGATATTGGTCATTCCACTGGTCGTAAACCACCTCTGTATATGGGTCTCCGACCTTGATGGTCTTACTATCCTTGGTAAGGAAATACTCGAAACGATATTCCTTGTCAGGGTCAATCCCACTGATGGTGGTCCACCAGCATCCGGCAGTCTCGTCCCTCTTCATCGCATAGGCGCTCTGACGCTCCCAGTTGCTGAAATCACCCACTGCATAGCAATACTCACTATGAGAGCCGGTCTTATCCTTATCGTAGAAGACCAGGGTCACGCTTCCGTCGGTATTATAATTGATACCCAGCTTCGCACCCGCAGGAACAGCCTCGTTAACTACCGGATCCGGAACGAAAGGCTCAAATTCGTATTTGTCATCTGTAACGTCAACAAGAAAATCCTGGGTCTGCTTTTTTCCATCCTCACTTCTGAATATCACGCCCAATTGTACGAGCGGGGTCTCCCCTGAACCGTACCATTGACGAATGTCAGGAGAAATGATGAATTTCCAGGTATTGTCGGCTATCTTAACAGCCTTGTACTTATCGATATTGGTAATCCACTCCTTAGGTTGGAACTTCCATTCGTTATCTTCATAAACCGCACCTGTATATACATAGGTCTGACCAGTGTAGCCTTTCATATTGTCTGTACCGCTGGCCTTGTAGTAGAAGACGCAAGGGCTGTCGGCATTCAGTTCCTGAGGAAGATAAGAAAAACCGTCAGGAATTACCGCAGGGTCCACGATACCTTCAGGATTATCTACTACCGGACCATCTCCCTCTCCTGGTTTGTCAGGGTTATCAGGATCATCGGGATCGTCAGTGTTACCAGGATTCTCGACAGGATCTTTCTGACAAGAGCTGAGAGCAATTCCGGTAGAAACAAAAAGTGTGGCAAACAATATGGCCTTACAGAGTCGTAAAGTGAATTTTCTTGAAAAAATCATAATGGCTATAGTTTTTGAACTCGAAAGATAAGCAAATTCTCAAATAATATAATATTTCCTAAGGCGAACTGCATTTATATCTGGATGAAAGTCCTAGTCAAATGGCTGTCTCTTATACACATCTCCGAGCCCACGAGACGGACTCCTATC
>CAMFSN010000032.1 GCA_945983015.1 uncultured Bacteroidales bacterium | reverse complement strand
GGAGCAGCCTCAAATCATTCACTATAACCTCTTTGCCAAGCCTTGGTGCTACGACGGCATCCAATACGCCGACTATTTCTGGAAATATGCGGAAAAATCAGGCTACATCGAAGAGCTGAAAGCATTCAAAGCCGCCTACAGCGAGGAGCAGAAGGCTTCGGATAAAAAAAGTATGACCCTGCTCGTGGACAGAGGACAGATGATAGCAGATTCCCAAGATCTGACTTTCAAGAAAGTATTTGACCAGGGATTGGAAAAACGCCTATAATTATGGACGCTCACGCAGAAGCAGTAAAGGCAAATATCAAGCAGAAGGTTCTGGAAGGGCGTTTTAACGACAAAGTGGAGCCATCTGACCCCGTGCTCAGCCCGCAGGAAAGAAGCGCGGAGCTAGAAAGAATATTGGCCAGAAACAAGACCCTGGGATATAAGCTGAAACGTTTTGTGGCCAGGACTTGCGTGGACCTGGTGTCCCTCAAATATACGGCCCATACGAAGATGATTGGCCTGGAAAACATCCGAGAGCTAAAGGGAGCGGCGATAGTGACCAGCAACCACTTCTCCCCCTTCGAGAGTATGATTATCAGAAGGATGGCAAAGAAGATGCATCGCGGGCCGCTTAGGGTGGTAAGCCAGGACACAAACTTCCTGATGCCCGGATGGAAAGGTTTTTTCCTTCGTTACACAGACCTGATTCCGGTAAGCAAAGACCGCAGCTATATGGCGGAGCACTTCGAGGAAGAGATGCAAAAAGCCCTTAAGGGAAACCACTTCGTACTCATCTATCCCGAGCAGGAGATGTGGCTGAATTACCGCAAGCCCAGACCTCTGAAAAGGGGAGCCTACCACTACGCCTGCAAATTCAATGTCCCTGTAATCCCCTGCTTCGTACAGATAGAGGATAAGGCGGGGCACTTCTGCCTGCATATAATGAAACCTATCTACCCAGACCCTTCCAAGAGTCTGAAAGAGAACAGTTTAGCTATGATGCAGCAAGATATGGCCTACAAGAAGGAAGCATACGAGAAGGCCTTCGGCAAGCCATTGGACTACACTTTCGAAGACTGGGACATAGCCGGATAGATGAAAAGGGAGTACACATACAGCAGTTTCGAAGAGGACTTGGTGGAAAACGCGGGACAGGACTTTAGCCTGCCGGAAAACTACCGCTACATCCGCGACCGCTTCTGGGAGAGACATTACGGAAAACTGCTTTACTATATCTTCGGGCTGATTGGACAGCTCTACTGGAGGATTTCTCTTCGCGCCCGCTTCATCGGAGTGGAGAAATTAAGCTCCATTTCCCGCGACAAGGGCTATTTTATCTATGCCAATCATACCCAGCCTTTCGGAGACCCTATGCTGGCCATCGCCATCGGCGCTTCCTTAAAGGTAAGGCGTCGCAATCGGGCCATAGGCTCTCCTGCCAATTTCGGGCTCCCCGTCCTGGGCCCGCTCTTCCCCGCTATGGGAGGCATTCCCACCGCTTCTGACAGGGAGGGCCTGAAGAAGATGGAGGAAGCCATCTCTTACTATGTCCGCAAGGCCCAGCCTGTGGTGATCTTCCCTGAAGCCCACGTGTGGCCCTATTACACTGGGATAAGGCCCTTTGGGACAGTATCATTCCACTATCCGGTAAAGGAAAGTCTGCCCTGCTTTGCGATGACAGTATGCTACAAAAAAGCTAAAATTGGCAAAAAGCCGCTTACGAGAATCTACATAGACGGGCCATTTTATCCGGATGAAAGCGTGCCGCTTAAACAAAGAAAATCTTATCTTTGCGAAAAAGTGAGGGCGGCTATGCTTCTCAGAAGCAGCGAAAGCGATTATGAATACGTAAAATACACTAAAAACGATGACCACGAAGAAGAGTAAAATAGAGCAGAGAATAATAACTGCGGCGACCAAGGTGTTTCTGGAGAAGGGCTACGAAGGCACGAATATGACTCTGATCGCTCAGGCTGCAGGTATCAGAAGACCGGCTCTTTACTATTATTTCAAAACCAAGGACAAGGTCTTCAACGAACTCTTCTGGACCCAGGTAAGAGGCTTAGTTCCGCCAATTCTGGAGGTACTGAAAAAGGATATCAAAGCCGAGGAGAAGATAGAAGGCTTTGTTAACGGATATTTCGACCAGCTCCTGATGAATCCTTTCATAGCCTGCTTTCTTCTGCGGGAGATGTACCGCAGCAGCGATTGTTTCCAGATGATAATGGACAATCTTAGTCTGAACCAGTATTTCTACAAAGTATTCGAGGCATATAAGGAGCAGGTAGCCAAAGGCGAGTTGAAGGATGTGCCGGTATATGCCATAATCCTTAATATGGTGGGCGGGATCCTGAGCCCTTTCATATTCCAGCCTATAATAGAAAAGGCCCTCTCCGAAAACTTAGACAAGGAGATATGCCCTACTGAGGACTTCAGAACCCTGGTGGATATGTGGCGGCCTTATGCCATACAAAATATGAAGAATCTGCTTCTTCCATAAAAATTACAGGCCTCGTTTCCGAGGCCTGCATCGTAAATCAAGCTTGAAATTATTCAGCGTGGAACTGGTCTTTGCCAACTCCGCAAAGCGGACATACAAAATCCTCAGGAACATCTTCCCAAGCTGTTCCAGGCGCTATCCCAGCTTCAGGATAGCCTGCTTCGGGATCATACTCCCAACCGCAGAGATCACATACATATTTTCCCATAACGAGAGCAAATATATCCACAATTCCTTAATATTCCAAGTAATCTATCCTTTCTCCTCCTTTCAGGCTTACCCAGGTATTAAAGTGACGGCTGCCCTCTTTCAGGACTATCACTCTGCCACCGTTAGGGATATCATTATAGACCGTATCTCCTCCGGAATAACGTCCATAGGCTAGCAGAATGCCTCGGTTGTTAATGGCGTAGTCATTGTTATGGTCGTGACCGCAGAAGACTCCCATCACATCCCCACATTCCAGCATAGCATTGAACAGTCCGCTGTTCAGCTGGGGATCGCAGACCGGTTCTCCGAAAAAACCCACTCTCGGAAGTTCCGCCCTGTACTCAGGGAAAGGGATGTGCAGGAAAGCCAGACTTGGCACGGGCTCACCGCCATTGGCCTTGGTAAAAGCCTTGCTGCTCTGATAATACCAGAGAACCTGATCCGTGTGTACAGGCTCATACATCTGATATTCATAGAGATAGGTACCTGAATCAAAGCAGTACAAAAGGGCTGCGATTTCATCCGAATCGTGCCCCAGTATGCTTACAGTATAATCCGGCGAAGGATTGTCGCCCCTTTCAGGGAAAAGGTTTCCGGGGATAGTGCGGACCAGGTCGTAGAGTTCAGTGTTCGACATTCCCCAGTTGTCATCGTGATTTCCGAAGCACACTGCGAAAGGCAAATTTCTCCTGGTGAAATGCGAAAGTATCTCCAGATAGGCGCTGTCGGCAGGAGGAGCATAGATAAGGTCTCCTGTTAAAAGCACGAGATCCGGCTTCTCGAAATCCAACAACTCTTCCATCCTCTCGAACATTATATCGCTTCTGGAATCCTTATAGACATAATGCAAGTCGGTGAGTTGTAATATCTTGAATTCTCCGTTTTCGTCAAAACGCAGCTTGGGGGCCTCTGTATTCTGAGTGCAAGAACTAAAAAGGCAGGCACTTAATGCCAAAATCGACACTAATTTTCTCATCTGGATAAACTATCTAAATAATTAGTGTAATCTACGAAAAGTTTTTTAGTTTTTTCTTCTCCAAGCTTAAAATTCCACTCCGGATCTGAAAAGACTCCAGGGAACTGGTAGCAAAGCACCTTCTCGAAATTGTCCAGAAGAGTGAGATCTGCGATGATTCCTTCGATATCTCTCGGATAAAGGGAGTTGTCAGGATTAAAGAGAAAGACCTCCTGGTCGAACCAAAGATGGGAGCCTGCCCCATCGCAAAGGCCTTGCAGAATCGTGGCCACCTCTTTTCCTGTCAAATCCCATTCTGGCATTCGCGCAAAACCGAAAGGACAGAGGATATCCAGATACTTTAACAGTTCTTTATACACTCCCTGTGCCCCATCCACACCGAAAGAGTTGGTAGCCAGCATAATAGGCTTGGCAGGGGCAAAAATGGAACAGTACGACTTGAATTCCTTAAAGAAATTGACTATCTCATCGGAACGCTGCTTCCTTAGTTCAGGGCTCTTCTCCCAGTTATCCAGACTGCCTCCGGATTCTTCGGAGACATAAAAACCGTAAAAGGACTCGTGATGTCCATACCTTTCCCAGAGTTCCTTGGCCACAAGTTTATGCCACTCCAGAGATTCGAGGGTAAAATCAAACCAGGCGAATAGGCCTACCCCAGGCATTACCTTCATTCCTAATTTGTCAGCTTCGGAAAGAATGGCCTCCAGAGGGTCCTTGGCAGCAATTTCCATCCTTCCAGAGTAAAGTGCGGAAGGATAATAGGACTTGCCCTGATAATTTTCCACAGTGCTGGAGTGCCTTCCGACATACTCTTCGTTTCGGAATAATTCCTGCACCACTATAATATCCAGGCCAAGTTTATGCATCGACCTCACTATCTCCCTCCACTGCTCGTCCGTGAGCTTACGGATATCCTCGTTCCAATGCTTTCCTTCCTCCTCGCTCCAATGGCAGATTCCGGCCCAAGCACCTGAAATGCGGTTAATGCTCCTGATAGGAGAAGGCAGAATCTCTACTGTTTCGCTCTTCAGATAGTCCTCGGAGTCGGTGCTTACCTTTAGCAGCAGTTCCTGCTTTCCCTGAAGGCTTCCCGCCTGAAGGATGTGCTTTTGAGCCCAGGAACAAGCGGGCTCCAGGGAGATAGAATACTCAGCCAGAAGGCTGTCTGCCGCATAGAGCCTGGCAGTGTAATGCTGCTGGGAAGAGGAATTGTTCACTATTCCGCACCTCAGGTCCAAATCCACCTTATCGCTCACCAGCCCGGGAGGAATCACCGTAAGATCGACCTGGGAATTCCCGCCGCTACACCCTGAAAGAAGACAGACTGAAGCCAGAATACTAATTATCCAAAGTCTTGACATATTCGCAGTACTTGTTAAAGCCACCTACACTTGGCTTGAATGTAGCCCAGCTGAAATTAGTTATGTAATCGGTATAATTTCCGGCCATCTCCAGCTGACGCTTCAGGTAATCCCACTTCTTAGCCTCGTAAGGAATGCTTGGAGAATAACAGTCCATAAAGGACTCCACATCCACGCCGAACTTGACCCCTGTCTTGTCACAGGCTTTCTTAATCTCATTATAATAGTTCGGCAGATCGACCTCTATACTGGTGATAGTGGCAGGGCCTCGTCCCGCACAATCCTGCAGGTAGAGCACGTCTATGTTTGGCGTACCGTCGAAAAGCTTTTCAAACCACTCGCCGCAGAGTTTGGCAGGCATTCCTCGCCAAAGCGCGGGAGCTATGGATACCGGCAGGTCGATTTTACTCTTCGCATACTCTCCCACACGGTTCAGATAGTCCCCCAGCATCTCGCGGGCCTTATCTTGCTGCCAGCCCACAGGCCAGGTTCCGTCGTGGAACTCTTCGGTGATGTACCCGTCGAAAAGCTTTTCAAACCACTCGCCGCAGAGTTTGGCAGGCATTCCTCGCCAAAGCGCGGGAGCTATGGATACCGGCAGGTCGATTTTACTCTTCGCATACTCTCCCACACGGTTCAGATAGTCCCCCAGCATCTCGCGGGCCTTATCTTGCTGCCAGCCCACAGGCCAGGTTCCGTCGTGGAACTCTTCGGTGATGTACCAGCCCGCAAAGCAGGAAGAGGAGCCGAAATTGGCCGCAATCTCATCCACGACGAGCTTGTTTTTCTCCACCAGATTGTCATAAACCGCCTGATCCTGGGAATTGGTCCTGCTATAATCTCCGCCATTCAGTCCGAAGATAAGTTTGAAGCCCAGTTTCTCGGCTGCGGCCACCATATCGTCCACGATGTGGTATTTGGTGGATACCCAGTCCAGATTAGTGTTCTGGTACCAGCAGACATTATTCTCTGAGCCGTAGCCCACGCTGTACTGAATAATCCAGGTATCGATTCCTGCATCCAGGCAGGAAGTAAAAGCCCATTCCCAGTCATAATTCTCATATACCTTGTTCAGCTGGATGAAAATACTGGAGAAACGGGCAGGAGTGTACTGGGGCTCATAAGAGGTGAGCTGCTCCAGATTATCTATCAGGAACTCACAGTTCTGGGCCTCCTTGCCTTCCTCGTTGACTATTTCTATCCTATAGCCTATGACGTGAGAGAGTTCCAAGTCTCCTTCCCCGTAGTCGTAATTCTTAAACCAGGAATAAGGAATCACCAATTGGGTCCAGTCCTCACACTTCAAGATGTCCGGATCGGAGTACTCGAAGGTCTGACGGATGGTATAATTGTCCGGATAGAGCTTATCGTCGTGCAGGAGCACGAATCTGAAAGTGCCTTTGTTAGTCCTATGCCCTCTGATCCACATAGATACTCCCAGTGGAGAGAAGGAGAGGTCTGGTCTGAAATCCCCGAACTTGTGCTGGAAAAACACTTTTTCCTGAGCCTGATTCTTCGTCATTCCAGAGAATTCATAAGTGAAGACAAAGGCTCCTGTTCCCTCCACCTTGTTACCGGTAACGATCTTTCTGCTGAACTTGGCAAAAGGAGAATTCGCATCAGGCCCCATAGTGTAATACCAGGTGGCCTTTTCGTCAAAAGTATTGATGGCTTTGCTGGATTTCACCTGGGCAAGCAACTCTGCCACCTCCTTTTCCTTTTTCTCCTGCTCCAGTTTGGCACTGTCATCTTCGATAGGAGTTTTATTACAGGAAATGGCACTCAAGCTCAGAATCACAGCCAGCAGCGATGAAAATGTCATCCTCATAATTACTTTTTAAAGAGGCTGGTCAGTCACAAGGGCAAACCAGCCTCAACTACACATTAAAACAAAAACCAATTAATAATAACTATTTGGCATAAACCATTTTGTAACAGGTGACACCAGCTCTGCTGTTATCCTCTACAGGATCTCCACCCTTTGCAGAAGAAGATACGTAGATGTAGGCAGCATCACTGTCTGTATAGACTGCCATACCGGCATTCTGCTCGTAGTTGGTTCCACCCCAGTCCTCGGAGTTATAGAGCCTAAAGTTGAACATATATCCCTCATCCTCAGGAAGCATAGTCCAATTGTCGAGGTTGTTCACGTCGAAAATTGCAAGACGGGAACCGGACCACCTGGTGTAAGCGCACTGGTAAGCGAGAGCAAGCCAATTCTCTCCGTTAACGCTGAATGGCTGATAGTTCAGAACCCTAGGACCATAGTTTGCAGAATTGATAGAGTAAACGTCCATCTCAGGAGTTACCATATCAAAGCCTGCATAGCAAGTCTCTTCCACGCCTGTGTACTTGGTGTAACCGAAGTAGAGATTGGCATTTGGCTCGGTAGAAACCCTCTTTACCATACACTTGCTCCAGTCCTCCTTTACACCTGCGTATCTGGTGATTACAGGCTCCTTTGAAGGCACGCCGTCATTGAACTCCCAGCAATAGTAGCTGCTGCTGTTCGGAGCTGTGGCATATACATAGGCCTTTCCGCTCTTGAGGTCACCCACGAGGCTGGCTCTCTCACCCAGATCGGTTGGAAGAATTCGGCCAGTAGTCTCGTCTGTGAGGTAGTCGATAACCGGACCTTCCCAGCTGTCAGATGAAGGATCATAGATATAGAGTCTGAAACCAGCGCCATACATATTGTAACGGGTAGCCACCAGACGACCGGCTGCATCCACGTGTACCTGGGCTATGTAGCTGGTAGGAGTATTGATCTCCTTGACTGTATCTCCAGTAAGTCTGTCGAGAACCTTAATTTTATCGCCCAAGTTCTGAATGGCATCGAGAACATATACATACTTGTCATCGACTGCCAGATTCAGCCAATGCGTGTACTGGCACTGAAGGGCATTGTTATCCTTGGTCCAGAGTTTCTCCACACGGATACGAGGGTAAACGAACTCGATCTTGATGGTATTGGTCTGGGTGGAGCCATCAGCGAGAACCACATTGATTACATAAGGCTCAGTAAAGTCGATGATGGATGGGACTGCAGGATCAGCGTAGCAGTCGTTGTCAAAGCTGGCGTAAGCTTCCAGGGCAGTGATATCCACAGGATTCTCATAAGATGAAGGAATCTGCACGATAATCACCTCGTCAGGGGCATAAGGTCCCTTCTTGGTGGCACTGTACTCAGCCGGATCTTCAGGAATCTTTACTACAAAATTCAATAGACCATCCCCCTTGGGAGTCACTACTTCTGGCTTGTTGCAGGATACCAGGGCTGCAGCCAGGAACAATCCTGCTAATAAAATACTTTTTTTCATTTTGTTAAGTGTATTAATGAGTTAGTTAATAATTATTTCCATTCGTCGAACTGCTCCAGCGCCTCGTTCCTTTGAGTCTCCACCAGAGGAATAGGGAAGCGTTCGTATTTGTCCTGATACTTAATAGTCTTGTTGTCGGCAGAAAAGACCGTGTACGTGCGTTCCTCCCCAGTCTGAACCGGCTTCACGCCCTTACGCTTGGTGTTGTTCAGAGTCTGCTTCGCCAGTCCCCACCTTCTCAGATCCCAGAACCTGTGACCCTCGAATGCCAATTCCACCGCTCTTTCCCTGCGCAACTCTTTCATCAGTTCAGCCTTGCTGGAAAAGCTGGCCTCAGCGAAACCGGCCCTCTCTCTGACCTCATTCAGTTTGTCTGCTGCATCGTCGAGTCTGTTCAACTCAGCCAAAGCCTCAGCGTGAATCAGCAGCACCTCCGCGTATCTCATATAATAATAGGTAAGGTCGCTCTCGGAAAAACCTACAGTCTGGGATGGATCGAAGAGTTTTCTCATATAGTAGCCTGTAGAGGTGGTACCGCCAGTAGCAGATACTCCGTCCTGGCTTCCCTCACTCATATCGAGAGTTCTGTTCTTCCATTTGACTCCGTCGTAAAGAATAGAAGCGTAGAACCTAGGCTCTCTTCCCTCATAAGGATGGGCGGCCATCTCCGGGTCATCCCAGCTAAATTCTCTGCCGTCAGCCATTCTGTACATAGCCACCAGATTCTCGGTAGGGCTAGCCTGAGCATAGCCTCCTTCCCCTGGTGGACAATAGAATTTGTCGAAGGTATAGGACAGGGAAGGATAGGAATAGCCGTACTCCACGATACTTTCCTTGCTGACGCCCTTGGCACGGGTGTAGAGGAAAAGATTGGCATAATCCTTCTCAAGTTCATAGAGATTCAGGTCTTCAAGGTCCTGGCAGGCCTTTTCGGCATCAGCCCAGCGGCCCGCATAAAGCATAGCCCTGGCTTTCAAACCCAGCGCCGCTCCCTTGGTGAGTTTTCCGGCATCATCGGTCTCAGGCAGGTATTTGGCCGCGTAGTCGAGGTCTTCAGCTATGAAATCCCAGCATTCTTCTGGAGTGCAACGGTCGAAATCTTTTTCTCCCATCGGCGGCAATTCCTTCCAGAGTACCACACTCGCGCCGAAACGCCTGGCCATCTGGAAATATACGTGGGCTCGGAACCAGCGGACCTGAGCCTCGGCGTAGTTTCTGAATTCCTCGGAGAGGGAGTCGCCGTACTTGTACATTGAGTCCAGGAATCGGCAAACTTCCAAAGCCCAGGTATGACCCCAGCCCCAATTATTGAAAAGATTGTTATCAGGACCTACCGTAACGGTACCATAGAGGAAGTAATTCTCATTGGAGATAGGGGAATTCATCTTCATAATGTCACTGCAGCAATCGTCACTGACAGCGCTGTTATAGTAATCCTGTCCTATAAGCGGATAGAATTTGTTCACGTAGAGCTGGGCATTGGCCTCACTGGTCCAGGCTATCTTCTCGGAATATCTGTCAGTGAGTTCCGGATCCATCGAACAGGCAGAGAGAATGGCAGCTGCCGCAATATATAATATGCTCTTTTTCATACTCTTAGAATTTAAGGTTAACACCGAACTCGAAAGTCATCTGCTGAGGGTAATAGCCCTGGTTCACGTCTGGCATCTCAGGGTCGAGGTATGGCAGATGGGAGAAAGTGAGGAGATTGCCTCCTGCGAAATAGAATCTCACTGTCTCCAGGCCCACTTTCTTAAGCAGTTTTTCCGGAATGCTGTAGCCAAGCTGCAGAGACTTAAGTCTAAGATATGAGCCGTCCACTATCCACCAGGAAGACATCTTGCCTCCATTGGCCCTTTCTTCGATTCTTAGGCGAGGATACTTGGCATCCGTGTTTTCCGGAGTCCAGGAATTCTCGAGCAGATACTTAGGGGAGTTGCCGTCGAAGGCAAAAGGCTTGGTGTAGAAGGTGTTGTCATAGATTCCATCCCTGTCGGAATAACGACCGCAGAGCGGAATGTCGCAAAGGGCGGCGCCTTGGAAGAAGATGTCCAGATCGAAACCCTTCCAGTAGAAGTTCATATTCAGACCGAAGATCATCTCCGGAGTACTGCTACGACCTATCACGACTCTGTCCTGTCCCCAGGTAATCCGTCCATCCTTATTCTTATCCAGAAGCTTGATATCTCCAGGAAGAGTAGGTCCGTAAACCGCGCTGTTCTTTATCTCTTCCTCGCTTTGGAACAGTCCTAAAGCCTGAAATCCGTAGTACTGCCCCATAGGACTGCCCACTTCCTTCATATAAGAAGGGATATTAGGGTCTTCAGTCATCTTCAGAATCTTGTTTCTCGCCCAGGAGAGATTTCCCCTGACATTATAGTGGAATTCGTCGATATGATTCTCGTGGGTAAGTACCAGCTCGAAACCTCTGTTATCGTGAGAACCGTAATTCACGTATGTAGGATAATATGAACCCATAGAAGGCGGGAAGATTCCGGACTGGGCCTCGAGTTTGTTGTTAGTGATGGAATAGAATGCATCCAATTCCACTCCAAGCAGCCCCTTCCATAACCTGGCATCCACTCCGAGGTTAAAGGTGTCTGTGGTCTGCCATTTGAGGGCGGTGTTTACCGGAGAAGAAGGCGAGATATAATAGGAAGGCTTGTTTCCTATCATCACCACAGGGTCGCTGCCCTGGCTCATAGTGGCCAGATATGAATAGGAGTATCCCAAAGACCTGTCACTTCCCAGGCGACCAGCGGAGAGTCTGAGTTTCAGATTGTCCACCACATCCTTGAAGTCATAAAAGAAATCTTCTTCGGAGATTCGCCAACCTACTGAGACTCCAGGGAATAATCCCCAGCGATATTCAGCCGGAAGATATGGAGTGGCATCGGCGCGAACCGTCATCTCAAAGAGGTATTTCTCGGCGTAGTTGTAGTTAAGTCTGGCTACCACACCACTGCGTTTATCCATACTGTGCCCTCCGTTAACCAGGGACTCTATGATGGTCTGACCGAAAGTGATGTCCATAATGTCCGTAATCTCGTAGCCTCGCATACCGGCGGAGAGACTCTCCGAACCGTTTTGACTGAATTCGTATAGCAGAAGGGCATCCAGATTATGCTCTCCGAAACTTGCCTTGTAGGAAAGCGCAGGACGAAGCATCCAGGAATAGTTTGAAACCTTCCACTCATTAACCTGAGACTCTCCATTGGAGAGGTGCCTTGCCCAGGATTTGGTCCAGGTTTTAGTATCTTGATTCCATACATTGAGCTGATAGGCCAACTGTCCTATCTTCTTTGTCTGGGAACCGAAGTCATAGGAAGCATCCAGCTTGAGGCTTAGTCCCTTGAGGAAAGGAAGGTCATACTGAATGGTGGCATTGGTCTGCACGGTAGAGGCGTCGGTTGTGCTCTCGCCGGACAGGTCCCTTGCAGCGACCGGATTCTGATTGCCATTACCAGAACTGTTCATACTGCCCACAGGGAGCCCATCGTATTCTACAGGAAGATAAGGATACATCAACATCGCCTGCTGGAAGACAGAAGCGTAACTGTTACCTATTCCAGTGCTGAGGCCAGGAGACTTGGCATTGGAAAGTCTGCCGGAGAGTCCCAAGTTAATGGAGAAATTGTCAGTGACCTTAGCCTCGAAATTGATTCTGGCATTATACCTGTCATAAGAGGTCCTATCCACTATACCCTCCTGGTTATAAGCGCCCAAAGAGGCGAAATACCTGAAATTGTCCGTACCTCCGGAGAGTGAAACAGAATTGTTATATATAGGGGCTACCTTCTTGAATATCAGGCTAAACCAATCGGTGTTAGCATATATTCCCTGAGGGTCTCCATTAGTGATTCTCTCAATCTCCTCTGCGGTAAACCTTCTGTTTTCCTCAGCCACCCCGTCCAGCTCCTGGGCCAGGTTATACCAATATGCATACTCCGGTCCGTCGAGGAATTCAGGGAAGGTGGTATTACGGCTAAGGGAAAGGGAGCTGTTGAAATTCACTGTCGGCTTTTGCTTTACACCCTTCTTGGTAGTAATGAGCATAACGCCTGCGGAAGCTCTCACACCATAGGCAGCAGCGCTGGTGGCATCCTTAAGGATACTGATGGACTCGATTTCATCGGGACTGAGATCTGGGAAGGAACGGATTACTCCATCCACTACTACCAGCATCTGTCCGTCTCCGGAACCGACTCCACGGATATACATACTTGCCCCGTCCGAGCCTGGCTGACCGCTCCTCTGCTTGGTCACCAGACCTGGGAGTTTACCGGCGAGAAGGGTGGAAAGATTGGCGGCAGGAGCTTTCTTCAGTTCAGTGTTGTTAATCTGTGCGACAGCACCTGTCATTGTAGCCCTCTTCTGAAGTCCATAACCTACTACCACGGCCTCGTCGAGGAACTCGTTGTCATCGTTAAGCACTACATCCAAGAATTGACCTTCCTTAGGAATAAGAAGTTCGCTCTTATAACCCAGTGAACTGACTTCCAATTCACTGCCACTTTCCGGAACTTCCAGAGCCCATTTTCCCTCCAGATCGCTTACTGTGCCTTCTCTAGTGCCTTTAATAAGGATGGCGGCACCTACCAGAGGCAGACCGCTTTGGTCAGTTACCCTTCCCTTGACCAGAATCTTTTTCACAGACCTGGATGGGAGATCTGCAAAATTGGCATCCCTGCTGAGGGCAATTCTTTCCGAACTGATCTCTTTCCATTCTATTCCGCTTCCCGTCAAAATCCAGTCCAGGACAGAAGCCAGGGAAGCAGTCTTCTTTCCATTGACTTTCAGTTTAAGCTCTCCCAATTTGCGTTCATAGGAAAAGACCACTCCACTTTGCTCGCTGATTTCATTGAGCACCTTTTCGAGTTTTTTCCCAGATACATCCACACTTATATTCTTCGGCTGAGCCGAGGAGACAAAGGCAAATGTTATCAAGCATAGGAGCAAAAGAAAATACTTTTTCATCTTAGCTTTTTAGTGTTATTTTGAATTTACGTAGATGTTTCTTCCTCGTTTTTCGTATTCAATGTGGGCGATGTATTCCATCATTGACAAGATGTCTTCCAAGGTATCGCTCTCTGAGAGCGCCAGTCTGAAATAGGTGTTCTGGAATTTGGACGGATCATAGATGAAACGCACGTCGAACCTGTCCTCAGCCATAGCTACAAAATCATCGAAAGAACAACTGTCATATACCTTGTAGTTATATCTCCACTTGGTGTACTCCGAAGGCTGAACGCTGCTTAGACTTATCCTGCCATTCTCCTCCACTACTGCCCTGTTCCCTGGGAGCAGTTCCGCCATCTGCCTGTCCTTGGCATCGCAGAGAGCCACCTTTCCCTTTTCCAGAATCACCTCGGTTCCTTCCTCACTTTTCACATTGAAGGAAGTGCCCAGGACTTTTACCCTGACCTGTTCTGTCCTTACTACAAAAGGCAGACTTTCATCCTTTTTCACATCGAAATAGGCTTCTCCCTTGAGGCTGACCTTTCTGTCCCTTGAATTGAAAGTCTTATCATAGGACAGGCTTGCCCCCTTTCTCAAAAAGGCCCTACTGCCATCCGGCAGGGAATAGAGAGAGACGGCTTCGGTATTGTTAGCCAGAATAATATCCGAGCGGTCCACCCTTCTACCCAGCACTCCGCTCAGCACGATAAAGAGCAGCAGGCTGGCTGCGATACTCCAGGCCCACACTGCGGATCTTCTGTACTGCCTTCGGCTCCTCTCTCCGCGTATCCTTGAATGTATCTTCGTCACCACGCCTTCCAGTCTTTCCGGCTGGGCGCTTTCCTCTGCCAATTTATGTGCCCACAGCTCTTTCATTCGAAAGTACTGCTCCCTATGCTCTGGGCTTTCCTTAAGCCAATTCTCAATCTCCTTTTCCTTTGAAAAGTCCCTTCCACTGATGTAATCTATTATATC
>CAMFSN010000031.1 GCA_945983015.1 uncultured Bacteroidales bacterium | reverse complement strand
CTTTCCTTCACAGTACTGGTTCACTATCGGTCTTCTAGTAGTATTTAGCCTTGCGACATGGTCGTCGCAGATTCAGACAGGATTCCACGTGTCCCGCCCTACTCAGGTGGTCATCTCGTTATGCCAACTCTACCCGTACGGGACTTTCACCCCCTCCGGTCATCCTTTCCAGAATGTTCCGGTTCTTTTGACACAACTTTGTGATAACTCCTACAACCCCGGTCACGCCGTAACGCCACCGGTTTAGGCTCTTCCCATTTCGATCGCCACTACTTTGGGAATCGATATTTCTTTCTCTTCCTCCAGGTACTAAGATGTTTCAGTTCCCTGGGTTAGCTCACTCTATCGAGTGTGTGCAATCTTCAACTGCACTGGTTCCCCAATTCGGATATCTCCGGATCACTTCCTGTTTGCAAATCCCCGGAGCTTTTCGCAGCTTACCACGTCCTTCTTCGCCTCTAGAAGCCTAGGCATCCTCCGTTCGCTCTTCTTCTCTTTCTCTTTCGTGAATCATTGGAATACTATATTATATTATATTATAGCATCCCTCTAACTCTTGCCTTGAAATTGTAGTCCTCTATTCGCAACTCGAAAAAACTCGAATTTCTATATTAGACTAATCTTTTTCTTTTACCTCGTTATCTCTCTCAATAATTCAAAGAACTTTATTTTCCATTCGCTCTAGCGCGAAAGGGATTGCAAAGATAAGCATAATTTTTAACTCTGCAAATTTTTCCATAAAATTTTTCACTTTTTCTGAAAAATTTTTTCTCGTCCCTTATAGTCAAAACCCTCTGGTAGGTCCCCATTTAGTTGGAAGAAGTGAAGGCAGAATGGCACTTCGTAGTATTGGTACTTATACTGGAAACACTGTGCTCCGAGATGAACGGAGAGAAAAAATTAAATCAATAGTATATCAGTTCGCCGGTGGCGGGGTTTCTGGAAAAATGTTTAAAATAATCCCACATCATAGTCGCACCAGGGGCAAAATTCCAGTGTCCATAGTCCAAAACAGTTACAAGTTTAAGTAAAGGGACGCCATTCACCGTGACCTCTCCGCTTTCGACATCATATCCTTTGATTACTTCGGAGGTGCGATTTTCAAGCAATTGACCAAAAACAGGATCAAATTGAGTGTCAAAGACATCGAGCGGCTCTGCACCGTTTAGAAAACGATACAACCTCCAGGCCTGAAAGATAGAGCTTTCTTCAGGAGGCAAAACCTCAGGTGCCCCTAGCCCTCCAGGAAACTGATCTCTTACATCCATATGACTCGGATATGGAACAGCCCCGTCTATGGTGCCGCCTATGGAAAAGTATGGCATCTGAACAAAAGCACGTTTCTGAGAGGCGTCAGCCCAAAGGGACTTCGGACTGAAACCTGTGGCATATATTATTCCTTCAGTCAAAGGGCCTGATATCACACCACCGGAATTGGCCCCGACAGCCGCAAAAAGATAAGACTTGTGAATTCCCAAGGCAGTCGCACAGAAAGCTCCCGCAGACAGACCTTCAGCATACACTCTGCCCGCATCCAGCTGCGGATACACTTCCAAGACTTCATTAATTACGAGCTCGATGCCATCCAGCCCCATCCACTCATTTCTGCCATTGGTGCCCTACCACTCCAGATCGATTACCATAAAGTTCTCTTTGGCTGCCAATTGAACGAATCCGGAAGTCTCTGCCTGGGTGCGTGGGTCATTGCCATTGCCGTGAAGCAGAACCAGCAGAGGAACCGTCCCTTCTTCTGCAGCTTCAACCACCTCATTATAGTACTCAAACCAAAGATAAGCTCCTTTCCCCTGAAGCAGCCGGCGTTCCACGATGTTCTTCCTCATCCCCAGATTCGGCAGATACATATAATCTGCCAATTCAAAAGGGTATTCCCCGAAACTTTCCCCCGCATAACAGGTATGCTTGTAATTCGAAAGTCTGTAATTTCGGCTCAGAATGGAATCCCAAGCCCTGTCCATAATTTCAGACAACTTTCCCGAGTCCCTTTTATCCACAAGCACTCTCAGAAGCGGCTCATCCCTATTCTCATATACCATATAGCCCTTCCCCTTTTGCAAAAGGCTTGCATTACAGGAGGAAATATAGGATTTCGCTATTTCTGACGCATTGTTTCCGCATATATAAGCCGGAACCACAGCGGTGTCAGAGTCATAAGAGAGCTTTCCTCCTATACTCACAATTCCGGCGATGCCCTCGGAATGCGGAGCAATCGCCTTATTGACAAAGTCAGCGCCTGCGCCAATCCCTATCACTTTTATATTGATATGCAGAAAGGCAAGATTATAGATTTCCTTGAAGCGCTCAAAATCAGCCTGCTCATCATATTGAGCACCAAGGGGATTAATAATGAAAAAAGAATTGGCATTATCTTTTAATGCTCCCCGATTGAAGCCCATTTCATCAAGCAGCTTCTGAGCCTCCTCCAGACTTATACTTTTGTCCGGATAAACAAAATAGATAGGAGCCACAAAAGCAAATGCTCTCGAATAATCGGAATCATCATAACGATATGTATATACTCCTTTATGAGAGTCGAGTTCTTCGAGTTGAATCTGTGCATTAAGACTCAGAGAAAAAGTCGTGCAAAGCATTAAAATAATGCCAATTCTTTTCCTTAACATAACTAATGTACTTCGAATTCGTTAATCCAGTAATCCCAGCTCAGCACCGGCTCGTGCAGAAGCAACTTGACATAGCGGGCGTTTTGCCGAGGGAAATTGATGGTGTGCCTGGCATTGCCGCCTTCAGTCTTAGGGTCTGCTGCGGAATCATAGGCTATCTCATTGGCCACTGTAGTAAAGGCAGTTCCATCCAAAGAAAGCTGAAGCTCGAAAGATTTCGCAGCGTTGGCACTCGGCCAGATAACAACTACATTATCCACAGGAAGCACTTCTCCCAAATCCACCTGGAACCACTCTTCGCCGTGTCCAGTGGCCACCCAGAAGAAGCCTTCATTTCCCATCACGGCATTTGAAGCAGGATAAAACGCAGAAGATGCACTTGCGCTCTGTCCTTTGGCATAATTGCTCGTCGGGGTCTTCTCCAAGCTCAAATCATAATAGAGTTCCAGTTCTTTGATAGTATAATTCCAGATGTTGACGCATTTGTTCATCTGAATTTTTATGTAGCGGGCTTTGGTAGCTTCATATACAATAGAGCAGATTCCATTGGCTGGACAGATATAGCCACGGGCTGCATATACTGTCTGATAGCTTTCCCCATCAGATGAGAGCATAATATCGAAACTCGTCGCATAAGCACCCGAATCCCAATTGACAAGCACATTATTAGACATCCTTTCTTTGCCCAAGTCCACAATCACATATTCAGAGCCCGTCGATTCTGCCTGCCAATAAAATGCAGGATCTCCATAAGTTATATTGGAGGCGGTAGACTGTTTGGAAGAAGCTGTAACTGCCTTTCCCAAAGCGATATTGGCATTGCCCCAGGCAGCTTCAGGAATCTCTAGTTCCCCAAGATAAAAATTAGCGTTTCTCTTGAGGGTAACAGCAGTATTTCTTACAGCCTTGACAATTTTCCCCTCAGCATTTAGGAAATCCAATTCAAAGAAATCGTAATTGCCTGGGAGTACTGCGAAATAATACTTTCCGCCATTCTCAAAAGTCCCCTCCAATTTCACTGACTTGCTGCCGTTTTCAATGGAAACGATAGACGAAATGCCGGTCTCAGATATTATAAACTTCACGTCTCCTGCCAAAGCTGCCGAGGATTTCAATTCCACTGAGCTGACTGATACAGAAGAGTTTAATGTGAAAGAAACAATAGCTCCCATATTCTTAAACTTCAGTTCCGCTTCTCCTCCGTTATAATCGGCAACGGCAGTTGTCACATTCGCATCCTGTCCGAAACTAGCATTTGCAGCCGTCTGCACTGAAGGGAATGAAAGAGTACCTTCTGCAGTGTCATAGTCAAATGTAGACAATGCGGAAGATGGGTAAACAGCATAGAATTTGGTAGAATTGGAAGCATCTGTCACCCCTCCGTGGAATTTGGCGACAGCACCGCCTTCCGTAATGGATGACGGAGCCAATTCTCTTAAAACCTGAAGGTCTGAAGCGCTCTTATATGCTACTTTTATTCTGTCGCTTTCGTTCCACAATACATTTACGCCAGAAAGACTCGTCTTTAAGGATGCACTCTCATCAGTAGTACAGGAAAAGACAATCTCCCCTGTACCAGCGAAATCCTTATTACAAGAAGAGAGAGTTAAGACAAATCCGGCAAGAATCAATAGATAAAATCGTTTCATAATGTCAATAGTCAATTTCAAAAATACCGGAATCAGTCTCTTCATCGCTAAAGGGCTCACTGTTATAGCTTGTGCAAATCAAGCTTTCGGGTGTTATCTCATACACCTTTATATGAGGGGCAGAATAGGCGTCTGCCCCCATTGCTGTTTTGACTTTATTCATATTGAGTCATTAACAAGTACCATTAAAAACCAGGGTTCTGGGTAATTGAACCGCCAGTTCTGTCGATTTCAACCTGAGGAATCGGGAAATACTCGTTTCTACCTTTCTGGAATGCACCAGGTCTTACCTCCATCATCCTATCTACATACTCTCCCCAGCGTTTGAGATCATAATAACGGTTATATTCCATCGCAAGTTCCACGCGACGCTCATGCTTTACTGCGGCGAGCAGATCGTCCGTTTCACTCACCATCTTGAGAGGAATGTTAGGAATGATGAGAACTCTTTCCACAGCTTCCACATCTTCTCCCCTGGAATTGTTTGCTCTGGTCCTGACATCGTTAATGTAGCGGACAGCCTCGCTCTTGTCTCCTCCGGTACGGATAATGGCCTCTGCATAGAGCAGCACGATATCAGCGTAGCGAAGGTGCATATATGAGAACGGATCATCTCCCCAACCCAAACCTCTGTTAGCTTTCACGACAAAGGCCTTTCTGCTGTGATATCCTGTACTTGGATATGTGGAGAAATCGAGAACCTCCGTTTTGGAACCTGCAGGGAACTTGTCGCCAGGCTGAATGATTGTAAACAGAAGCCTTGGGTCTCCCTCTTCGAATTCATCCACGAGGTTCTGGGTAGGCTGGTCGAAACCATAGGCTCCCGTTGAACGTGGGCTGCAGTACACCGGAACGAAAGAACCATAGATATTCTGTCCCGGATCGTCACCTCTGATATCCACAAAAATAGCCTCATCTGAATAGTAATTGTCTTCGAGCCAGAGGTTTTGGAAATTAGGCTCGAGGCTGTACTTTCCAATAACATTTTGAAGGGAAGCAAGAGCCTCGGCATAGTGGCTTTCATCATTCTTAGCCCAATACATCTCAACCTTTCCCTTGAGCGCCCAAGCAGCCTCAAGTGTAACACGGCCAAGCTCTGCGGCAGGCAAGGCGGCTTTGGTAGGCAAGGCGCCGCTTTCAATCGCGGCTTCGAGTTCATCGACGATAAACTTGAGAGTCTCATCTTCAGTAGTCCTAACAATAGACCTGGAATCTGCCGGAGCAAGAGTAGTGGTGATAATAGGAACGCCTCCAAATGCCTTTGCAAGTTCGAAATACATAAAGGCCCTGAGGAAACGAACTTCCGCAGTATATCTTGACTTCTCTCCCTCGCTTACCGGATATCCTTCAGCGTCCACAAGTTCATAAATAGGGAAATTGTCAAGGCAAATATTACAGTTGCCTATTCCAGCATACATCTGTGTCCAAAAATTGTTAAGCACCTTGTTGGCAGAGGTGGCATAACCATAAGCCATATCGTTCATCGGAGCATTGTCTCCGGCATCGGAACCACCCTTTTCAGCATCATCAGTACAAACATCACCTATGGCGAAACGAGGCACCTCATATCCATACACATCGTGAAGGGAATAATAACACTTGAAAACAGAGCCCAATCCGGCATCGTTGGAAACGAAGAAATTAGGTTCATCCATTACTCCCACTGAAGGCCTGTCAAGCCAACCGTCGCAAGAACTAATGACGAGAAGGGAACTGAGGGATGCAAGTATATTGATAATCTTTTTCATAACAACTAAAATTTAAGGTTTACACCCAATGAGAATACTCTTGCTTGAGGATAATATCCACTATCGATTCCGTTGGTAAGAGGGCTGGAAGAACCCATCTCCGGATCGAGACCTGAATATTTAGTGAGTGTGAGAAGGTTCTGAGCACTTACATATACTCTGAACTGGCTCAAACCGACTTTGCGGACAAGTTTGGAAGGAAGAGAGTATCCGAGCTGGAGACTCTTGATTCTAAGATAAGAACCATCTTCTACAAAGTAGTCGGAAACCTCTTGATTCAATCCTTGACTCTCGGAAATTCTATGGAAGGTACCCGAAGTGCCTTCACCCTTCCAAGACCTCTCAAGGAAGCCTGCCGGAGCATTGAGATAGCCGGTACCGGACTCAAGGTCATACATCTTCATATTGAGGACGTCATTACCCTGGGACCCCTGAAGGAACATACTGAAATCAAAGCCCTTGTAAGCCATATTGAGAGTGAGACCATATACAAAGTCCGGCCAAGGATTTCCTATTATGGTACGATCCCGGGCATCGAGTACATCGTCTCCGTTAAGGTCCTTGAAACGGATGTCGCCCGGAACGGAAATCTCTCTTTGGGCACTTCCCTCAACTTCAGCGGCATTCTGGAAAATACCATTGGTAACATAACCATAGAAATAACCTACAGGCATTCCAACCTCAGTCTTGGTAACGACCATATCGGTAAGATATGCTGTACCATAAATGGCATCACCATTTCCCAAAGACAGTACCGTATTCTGATATGTGGAAATGTTAGCATTGATTCCGTAGGAGAAATCGCCCAGTTTGTCATTCCAACCAATGCTGAATTCCCAGCCTTCATTGAGCATAGTTCCCACGTTTGCATATGGGTCATTAGGATAGCCGAGAGTAGAAGGCTGAGGTTCCTTCATAAGCATATCACAAATCTTCTTATTGAAGTAGTCGGCTGTAATGTCAAGTTTTCCTCTAAGGAGCCCCAAGTCCAATCCGAGATCAAACTGCTTGGATGTTTCCCATTTAAGAGAGGCATTTCCTACACTCAAACGACCGGATGAAATATAGACGGTAGAAGCATTTCCAAATTGATACCTGTTCCAGATGTTGGTTCCATAAGTGGACTGGTAAGAGCCTCCGGAGATATTCTGATTACCGATATGTCCATAGCTGACACGAAGCTTGGCCTCGTCCAGCCAAGAGCGGGTGCTCTCCATAAAGGCTTCTTCCGAGATTCTCCACGCAGCAGATATGGAAGGGAAAGTTCCCCAACGGTAGCCTGGAGCAAATTTTGAGGAGCCATCGGAACGCAGATTCACAGCGAGAAGATACTTGTCATCATAATTGAGCGTAGCTCTTCCGAAGAAAGAGAGCAGCGCATTACTATAAGGGTATCCCGATACTGCCTGGTTAATGGTTCCTGCACTGAGAATGGCCATACTTGGGTCATTGTTCGGAGTTCCCTGAATGGAGGCGGTGGATGTCCTGACCTTTGTCTCTTCAGCAGATGTTCCTATAAGTGCACCCAATTTAAACTTACCAATCTGCTGGTCATAGTTTAGAGTTTGTTCCCAAACCATATAGTCAGACCTGGTATTGGATTCAATTACAGTGTTTTCTGTAGCATAATCGCTAGGACTTAATTGATAAGATGGCTGAAAACCGTCCGTGTATCCCCTTCCCAATTCCATTCCGAAACGGGAATTGAATTTAAGTACATCCAAAAGCTTGATTTCGAGATTTGCTCCTCCCCTTATAGCAAGTGAGCCATAGGTACTCTGACGCATTCTCTCTATCTGAGCGACAGGATTCCGCTTGTTTGAGAACAGAATACCCGCATACTGAGAGTATTTGTTCATAGGCTCGTATCCAAGATAAATGTTAGACAGAAAGTCCGGAACATCGACCAGATTATTTCTAAAGACCGGAGTGATAGGATCGGCCGCCATTGAAAGAAAAATGGTACCTGTGACAGGGTTGTTCTCATCTGCCAGAAGGCGGCTTTCATTATAAAGGCCAATGTTTGCCGAGAAGTTCACGCGTTCGTTGATCTGAGCATTGAGAGTATTTCTCCAAGAAAGCCTCTGGTAATTGGTTCCCTTCATAATACCATCCTGATCGGTGTACGAAAGGGTGGATGAGAAACTTAGTTTTTCACTTCCTCCATTGATGCTCAAACTATGGTTCTGCATAGGAGCATTCTTATGCATAATCTCATTCCACCAGTCTGTACCAGCGCGACTTCCAGTGTTCTTCTCCACGAAATTGAGCACTTTCTCTATATTCTCCTCCGTGGCAAATGCTGGAAGCCTATCCGTTCCTGCATTATCTGCCGCCATATTCCTATAAGTGATATATTCCTCAGCAGTAAGCATATGAGGCCTCTTCCAAGGATTCTGAATCGAATAAGAGCCATCGTAACTTACCATTATTTTATCTCCTTTGGCTCCACTTTTGGTCGTAACGATGATGACACCATTGGCAGCTCTCGAACCGTAGATGGCTACGGCTGACGCATCCTTATGTACGGTAATGGTTTCTATCTCATTCGGACTTAGATAATCTATCCCTCCCTGAGGCAAACCATCCACAATATAAAGAGGTGAATCTGAACTGTTAATGGTACCTATACCACGGATTCTCGTGACACTGCCTTTTCCAGGGGCACCACTGGAAGCTGATACGGTAACACCGGCCACTTTTCCCTGAAGGATATTATTAGCGCTCGTTATGGACATTCCGGCAAACTCATTTGCCTTGACGACACCCACAGCACCGGTCAAATCCTTCTTTGTAGCCGTACCATAACCTATTACGATGCTTTCTTCCAGATATTCCAACGAATCTGCAAGAACTACGACAAGATTGTTTGTAGCTCCACTCTTGATTTCTTTTTCCTCATATCCCAGCATTGAGAAAACGAGAGTAACTTCATTTTCACTGGCATAAAACACAAAGTATCCGTCGTTATCCGAAAGAACACCTTGATTACCGCCTTTTTGGAAGATTCCGACACCTCCTATAGGATTACCCTCACTGTCGATAACCTTTCCTTTAATCGTGCTTTGAGCAAAAGCTACAGACGAAAGCCCAAAGAATAATGCCAAAAGCACCGCCGCTCTCTGAAAAGAGTGCTTAAATGATATTGGGTTCATAAGTTATAATATTGTTTTGTTATTAATTAAGTCAATAGCGATAAGAAGTTCACCGGCTTCTGAACTGTACCAGTTCTTTTTCTGCGTGTTCTTCGAGGTGAAACTGTAGATGTGTTTCACATATTCTTCAACCCTGTCGGCATCCCCCATACTGGCAGCTGCGAAACAAATGAATACCCAAGGAAAATCAGAATAATTGTAGCCGCTGCTCCATTGTCCATAATGATTGTTGAATTCATCCCAGAGATTCTTAGCCCTGGAATCGTTAGCATTGATAATGCCCATCATCACAGGGGTCAGCTGCGCGACGGCATCAGCATAGAAATTATTCCAATTGGTCTTACTGCCCGCCTGGTCTATCCATTTGTATGTGCCGTTATTCCAAAGTTGAGACTCTATCCCCTGAGCATTTTTCTCCATGTAGAGCTGATAATCCACAGAATCAGTGATCACACCTTTGTCCTGCAATCGCTTGGCGGCAAGAAGACCCCTGTTCACCTCACAGTTATCCATCAGGTATTTTGCAGGATAGCTGTAAGAAGCAACGGAAAGATAGTCGTTATCGTCCGGACTGAAATCCTCAGGAACCTTCACACCCGGGCTGTCGATACAGGCTATCATTGCAGAAGCTACAAGATTCAACTTCTCACTCCTTTGCTTGAGCCAGTTTTCATTCTCCAAAGAAATGTTCATCAGCTTTTCCGCAAGAATGAGGAAGGTGGCGGCATAAGAATCGACAGAGTCATAAGTGCCGTTTGTAATCTCCTCACCATTGGAAATCTGGTAGTCATAAACCGAACCTGGGATTTCAGCAGCACCTGTCCTTGGATTGACATTTCCATTGAGCTTGCTGATATACCAGTCCATATACTCCTTCACTATTTTTTCATTAGTGACACCCGGTCTTGTAAGGAGGCCTATTGCTGCATAGTTGGAAAAATACGCGCACAATCTGCTGCCGCCAGGAGTATAATTCAAAGCCCCGGTACTGGTTTGCAAAGACCTTATGTAGGCTTCCTGCGATTCAGCAACTGAAGTGTAGATCAGTTCTTTTTCAGGATTCTTCACCACATTGGTTCCACCACTTGGGGCAGTGCTCCCCGTATCCGGAGAGCATCCGCCTATACTTATCGACAATAAGAGTATGCTGACAAAAAACAACTTCATTTTGGACATACTATTTGTAATAATATATTTCAACTTCCTTAAGTGTATAGAAATAAACGAAGTAACACTTCTTTAGCTCTATCTTGACATACCTGGTCTCCACTTCACTGAAATTCACGTAATTCATACCGCCGTCATACTGATAGTCATAACCCTCAGTACCAAAGACCTTGGTATATTCAGAGTCATCAGAAGAGACAAGCACATCGTAAGCGGTAGCGCTTGCAAGACCATCCCAATTTAAAAGAAGGGTGTTGATCTTAGTCGGAGCACCGAGGTCTATCTTCACCCATTCGGTGTTTTCATCTGCACTGCCAGCCTGCCAGAGAATATCGGTTCCGTCTGTCAAGTTGCTTGCCGGGGTGTTTTCGGACGATGCGCTAGCGGTCTTGCCAACTGCCAGATTAGCCATTGCAGGGTTCTTGTAAATCTCAAACTCCTTGATTGTATAATTCCACTGACTGATGCATTTCTTCATAAACATCTTGACATATCTGGCCTCACAATCAGGGAAGAGCAGATTGCACACACCACCATCATAGGAAGGATTATAGTCTGTCCTGTTCAGCACAGTTGTAAAGTTTTCTCCATCAGTAGAAACTTGAAGATCAAACTCAACTGCACAGGCACCCGGATCAACATAGAGCACAACATTGTTTATAGTCTTGAGCTCGCCCAAATCAACCATAGCCCACTCTCCCGGGTCTGCGCTGCCAGCCTGCCAGATGAAGGCATCGGAGCCAAAGGTAAGATTAGACGCTGTTCCCGCGATCGTCGAAGATACGGATGCCGCCTTTCCGAGAGCAAGATTTACTTTTTCCTCAACAGGAGCAGCCTCTTCCCTATAGATTTCAATTTCCTTGATAGTGTAGTGCCAAATACTGATGCACTTGGTCATAAGAATCTTAACATAACGTCCGGTTGTCTCTTCGATAACGATAGTCTGGACTCCATCCCCCTCACCGGCAAGTGCATTGTAAGAATCGATAGAATAAACAGATGTGAAAGTCTGCGAATCGTCCGAAACAAGGATTTCGAAAGCGGTGGCACTTGCATTAGGATCCCAGCTGATTACAAACTTATTAAATCGGCATACCTTGCCAAGGTCTATGAGCACCCATTCGGTTTCAGTACTTTGCGCCTGCCAGAAAGCATCTGTTCCGTCTGTTACATTAGTGGCCGGAGTGTTTTCAGATGAAGCGGTAGCATTTTTACCCAATGCCATATTAGGGTCTTCAGTCTCCTGTGGCTTTATAAACACAAAGCCTTCAAGTTCCTTGGTTCCCTTGTGATTAGTGACAGCCACTTTTCCCGTTGCTCCATACTGGCTCACGACAGCGGTAATTTCAGTGTCAGAAACAATTTCGAAAGACTCTGCCGCCTTGCCTCCAAAAGCAACAGCTGTGGCAGTGCTAAAGTTTACGCCAAAAATATGAATCTCATCCCCAGGACCACCTTCGGTCGGTGAAAATGACTCTATCTTAGGCATTTGAGATACAGTTACAGGAGTGTTCGGATCGTAAGGATTGGCACCCCTTTCTTCCTGACACGCAATGCACAATAAGCACAATGCGGTCGTCATTGCTAAAGCAGTTTTGTTCATCGTGTTATGTTTTAAATGTGTTATTTATTAGACTCGTCGAGAGCTTTGAGATAATCCTTATAGTCAAGGAAGAGCTGAACTGTCCCGTCTTCCCCGATTTGAATGGACATATTCGGGTCATTGAAGACTCCAGGGAACTGATAGGTCAGCACTTTCTCAAAATTATCCAAAAGTGTAAGTTCAGAGATGATCTGATCTATAGGCTTTGGATAAAGGGACATATCCGGATTAAAGAGGAAGGCCTCGAGATCAAACCACAGATGTGAACCGGCATCGTCGCAAAGCGACTGAAGCAGGTCAGCCGCCTCCTTGCCAGTGAGATCGTTCTCCGGCATTCTGGCAAAGCCGAACGGACAGAGGACGTCCAGATTCTGAAGAAGCTGAGGATAAATGTCGAGACTCTGAGTGATGTTCATACTGTTTGTAGCCAACATCAAAGGCTTATCCGGTGCAAGAGTGGCACAATACTTCTTCATTTCCTTGAAAAAGTGTACTATCTCGGCTTTGCGCCTCTGCATCACTGCCGGGTCGGGGTCATAAGTCGTGAGAGAGCCGTCACATTCCTCTGATATGTAAAAGGCATAAAAGGACTTATGATGTCCGTACATCTCCCACAACTCTTTGGCGACAGCCTTGTGCCATTCCAAAGACATAGGAGAAAAATCAAACCAGGCCCACATACCGACACCTACCATCACCTTCATATCCAACTCATCTGCCTGGGAGAGAATGGCCTCCACAGGGTCTTTCGCACAGATATTGTCCATTCTGGCAGAATAGAGTTTCGATGGATAGAAAGCTTTTCCGGTGTAAGTGTCGAGAGTCATATCGTGGCCGCCCACATATTCCTGATTTCGGAAGACCTCCTGAATAACCACAGCATCCATCCTGATGTTGTGCATAGCCCTGACGAGTTCCTTCCATTGGGAGTCACTCATCTTTGCTATATCCTTGTTCCAATGAAGTCCTTCCTGCTCACTCCAGTGGTAGATTCCACACCAGGCTCCATCGATCTGCCTGTCAGTTCTAAGATTGGAAGGTATGACTTTGAAGTTTTCCCGTTCTGTTCTAATTAATTTTCCGTTTTTCCATACTTTAAGCGTTATCTGCTTGTCTCCGCAGAGATTCGCCGTCGGCAGACTATATTTTAAGCAGTAATTCTGTACCCCCCCCCCAAGAATGAAATTGGTCTTCTCGAGAAGAGTCTGCTCATCCAACCATAATTCCACATCAAAGTTGGCCTCTGCCTTGGATTCATTTATGAACCCGGCCCTGATGTCAAGAGTGATCTGATCCGTCACCGTCCCGTAAGGCACAAGGCTAAGACCCACATAATTGTCTGATTTGCAGGCTATGCAGCAAATCAGACATATCAAAAATGCAGTCAATGCTCGTTTAGTCATATGATTCATCTATTATTTGATTACATAACTTAGATGCCAATACCAACATTCTCGGAATATGGAAAGGTCCTTTGAAGAGATTACCCTTCGCATCCTGAGCGACTGAGCCGTCACGGTGCAGATAACCGAACCACTCCGGATACTGAGGATCCTTGAGGTGTTTCAAAATCCACTCGTGAGCCAGTAGATATCTGTCGAAGTACTTTTGTTCACCTGTAAGCTTATATGCATAAAGAGCGGCAATTACGGTCTCACACTGAGGCCACCAGAATTTCATATCCTGAGAGTAGTCCTGATTAGGGAAGCCCTTGCAGTCGCGGAAATTGATGATTCCGCCGAATTCCTTATCCCAACCCCAGTCGTATTGCCAATCGAAAATGGTAAGAGCAATGTCTTTGTAGTGAGGCTCGTTGAGCAGTTCCGAGGCCTGCATAAGGAACCAAGCAGTCTCTATTCCGTGCCCCGGATTGATGGTACGGCCCTCACAAGTGTCGATAAGTCCGCCTTCAGGGCTCACCATTTCGAGGATGCATTTGAACTCTGGATGCATAAAATAATGTTCGATTGCATCGGCAGATTCTCTAATCTGCCTGTCCAGAACAGGATCGGACGATACCTGCTTTAGAACAATAGCTACATTGACAAGAATCATCGTGATGGAATGCCCCCTTGCTGGCTCCATACTCTTAGGCTCCAGAAAGCCCGGAGTATTGAGCATATACTGGATGTGCTTGAACATTTCCACTGCCTTGAGAGCATAGGAAGAATCGCCGCTCGCCTTTGCATATTCAGCCATAGCGATAGCGGCAAAACAATCAGAAAAGACATAGCGCCGCTTGCGCAAGGCCTTTCCTTCTGCCGTGACAGTAAAATAGAGTTGCCCTGTCTGGGGGTCTATGCAATGCTTCTCTATAAAATCTATACAGGATTTGGCTACAGAAAGCCATTCCGGATTCCTTTCGACATTGTTATAGGCATAGGAATATACATAAGCGCATCTTCCCTGAAACCAGACAGACTTGGTGCTGTCCATCAGATTACCTTTCCTGTCGAGACAGGTAAACATCCCTCCATTTATCCTATCAAGACCTTTTTCCGTCCAGAAAGCTAAGATGTTATCC
>CAMFSN010000030.1 GCA_945983015.1 uncultured Bacteroidales bacterium | reverse complement strand
TATGGAGGCCGCACAAAGTTCGGTAGTGGCAAAGCCCTGATTAAATTTGGCAGCACCCTGTATCTTTTCCACCAAGGCCTGAGGGATCACCTCACCCTCGTCATTCACGGCATACTGGGCCAGGAGTTCAGGCTGGAAAGCCCAATTCTCATTAAACTGCGAGAACATCTCCACGAAATCCCTCTTCACTGAAGTACCGCTAACCGAACTGTAATGACACTTGGAAAGCAAGCCGTGCAAAGCATGACCGAACTCGTGGAATGTAGTCTGCACGTCGTCTATGCTCATATACTCGTTCAGATTTCCCACGTTCACGATGATAGGACGGACATCGTTCCCCTGAGCGTCATAGTACTGATTCCGGACATTGTTCATCCAGGCCCCACCCCTCTTACTGCTACGAGGGAAAAGGTCAGTGGTAAGAATGCCGACCAGGGAACCGTCATCATAAGTGAGTTTCCAAGTAGTCACACACTCGGAATTATAGGAAGGCACATCCTCCAACTTCTCAGCATTAACTCCGTAAAGCATCTTGGCAGCCGTAAACACACCCTTAAGCACATTCTCTGCCTTAAAATACCTGCTTACCTCATCCTCATCCAGGTCATACTTCTCACGACGAACCTTCTCAGCGTAGTACCACCAGTCCCACTGCTCTATCTTAGAGCCCTTAGGCAGCAATCCGGCCTTGACATCGCGATCCATCATCTCCTGCAAGTCCTTAAGCTCCACCTTCGCCTTCCTCACTGCCGCATCCATAATGCCCTGCAGGAACTCATCTACGGTCTGCGGGGTCGCTGCCATCTTATCTGCCAATGTAAACGCAGCCGAACTTTCGTAGCCGAGAATATTGGCCTTGCGGATACGGAGCGAAAGCAATTCCTTTATAAGTTCACGGTTATCGTACTCGTTGCCGTTATGGCCCCTGAGGCGATATGCCTCATTATACCGCCTTCTAAGTTCCCTATCCTCAGTAGTGGTCATCCTCGAAGGGTAGTAGCTGACACTGAAGCCGAACTTCTCCTTAAATGCGTTCGATTCTGCAAGTATGTTATTGCCAATCTTCTGCGTAATTTCAGCCAGGCGGGTATTTATCCCACGGAGCTCATCCTGAAGCTCTTCCGAAAGGCCAATTCCGTTTCTTTCGAAACTGTCGTACCAATTCTTAAGCACCACCTGCTGTTCCCTGCTCAGCTGACTCTGATCGGAATGATAAACGGCAGAAACCCTCTCGTAGAGTTTTTTGTTAAAACTGATGTCCGAAGAAAGGGAGCTGAAAAGCGGAATGGCCTGCTCCATTACGGCATCAAGTTCATCGCTACGGTCAGTCTCAGCGACATTGAAAAGCACGCCCTGCACCTTGGAAAGTATCTCTCCTGACAATTCCAGAGGAGCGATAGTGTTCTCAAAAGTCGGAACAGCAGTATTATTTACTATGTCCTCAATCTCCTGCTTCTGCTGTTCTATGCCTTTCTCTATGGCCGGAATATAATGCTCCGGCTTTATCTTCTCAAAAGGTGGAATACCATAAGGGGTATTCCACTCTTTAAGAAAAGGATTTGTATTACAAGATGCAAATACTGCTGACATTGCAAGTAATGACAATATCTTCTTCATATTTATTCTACGACTATATCATCCAAATCGTTGACGACCAGCTGGACGGAGCCCTGATACATGGTGAGCACACCGGTGATGCTGACTTTCTTAGTACCGTCGAGCACTTCCTGAGGAATCTTATTGTCAGCGAACTTGGCGAAGCCGCTGGTTCTGAGCTGAACATTCTTTCCTCCGACATTGAAATAGTGGCTTACGGCATAACCATTGGCATTGGTGGCCAGGCAGTAGCGAACCCAATACTTCACCAGATTATCCGGTTCCATCCTCTGAGCTGCCAGTTTCTGATCCTCCTCATTCTCTGGGAATACTCCATATACCCACCAGTAAACCGTGCGGCGGAAAGCCTCATCGGCATAAATATTCTCATAGAATACAGGGTCAGTGCTCTGAACGTGGTCTAGATTAGCATTTGAAACAGAACCATAATTCTGATCATTACCATTACCTACCATAGCCTCATCGAAATCTCCATTCTGAAGATGACTGAGGAAATTCACCTTGCTCATAGCCCAGGTATCCACTCCCCAGGTCTTTTTAGAAAGGAAAACCCTATTATCGGAATCTTTAGAGGATTTCGCACTGCTAAGATTTAGGAGTGCAAAAATCTGGGGTCCAGCCACATCATATTTTGGATCAATTACAACGCCCCCATAAGAAAGATTCTTTATAGTCACCAAGCTTCCTATATATGGGCAAGTAGAATGGGTAGCAAAATTGGCAGGGAACTGAGAAGCCTCTATCACTACAGGAGTCTGTTCCTCGATATCGTCATACGATCCGCGGAAAATATGATCGTTGATCACACGGTCAGACATGATATATGAACTCTCATAAGTCGTGGCATATTCTCCTTCATGGAATTTCGAGCCTATCTGAGGCATTCCATTTCCAGACCCACTTTTATAGCCATAACTTCCGAGGGTAAGGCCACCTGTCTTTTCCCCTGGGCCCACTTTAACATAAAGCATCTGCCCTGGTTTATACTCGTTATAGAGGCTGTTCTTTCCTATCTTGACCTCAATTCCACCAGTTCCGTCCTGAATGAAAAGCTGCTTATAGAAATTACCTCTCTTGTCAGAAGAAATGATACGACCGGCGATAATAATGTCCTCTTCTATCTGAATCGGTGAACCAGGAGTATAGAGACTGATAAGTTCTGCGATCGTATGTGTAGGGGTGATGTCTTCTGGCTGTACTACATTTGAGCCAGAAACATCCTCATAATTGGCTGGATCCTTGTAATCAAAGGTGAATACCGGACCGAACTCTTCACAAGAACTAAGAAGAGCGCAAGCTGCAAGTGTAAGAATTATATACTTTTTCATAATTGCTCCTCCCTTAGAATCTGAAATAAACATTTAACATATAATTGGCTCCCTGCATATAGAAATATTTGGAGTCGAAACGATAATATCTGGTATAGCTTCCACTCTTGATAAGACGGGTCTGCTCATAACCTCCGGTACGGATGTTAGTGTTATTAAGCATATTCTTGATCTCGAGAGAGAAACCTATCTGATACTGACGGTTGATATACCAGCTCTTGCCTATACTTGCATTCATAACGAATGCAGGGTCAAACTTCTCTTGTGCGGCCATATACTCTATCTCAGTAGCAGAAAGACCCTGATTAACCATAGCTGTGGAGAGGAACCAGTTGTTACGATGCTCATTGCGGGCAGCAGCAGTGAGTTTGTCATCCGGACCTATCACGGCGAGCTCCGTACGATAAAGAGGGTTCATGCTCAGATATGAATTGGCATAATAATTAACTCCCAAAGAGAAGAACCAGTAAGATGGAAGACGATAGTTGAAGCCGAGATTAGCTGCGAGCTGAGGAGTAGAAGGCACATAGTGCTTCTGAATCTTCTCGATCTCGTATTTGCCATCCTCGTCCGTAACGTATCCACCATCGGCGTCCTTCTTATATATAGGATGAGCAGCCCAGTAGGTAACAGGCGCATTGTCCACCACTACGACAGAGCTGTTGTCTATAGTCTGGGTCATGGTAGGGGTAGAAGTATAGATGTACTCACCCAAGCTCAGAGCTCCCTGAATGGTAAGGCCTGAGATAAAGAACGGGAACTTGAAGCCGAGCTCTATACCCATGTGCCTCTGGTCTATACCGGACATGGCGAAGTTAGTGAATGAGTTCTGAGAATCGTCGTAGAAACTCATCACATCAGTCTGATCCTTGATAGTGGTATAGAAAGCACTTACGCGAAGATTACGTCCTGAATTGCTGTACTGATAGTTGACATCAGCAGACAGGGTCTTGGAAGTGGTAAGGTTAGGAGCGAGAGTGTTACGGGTACGAGGTGAAAGATAAGAGCCGTTGAACTTAGGGGCGTCCACGAAGTAACCGGCATTGGCATAGATTCTATGACCTCCTTTGATGAAATACTCTGCCCCTGCCTTTACTGAGCCTACGAGGAAATTAGCCCTGTCGGACTTGCCGTAAGAAGTCTCGTAGCCACCTTCAGCACTGAGGTTAACGCCATCGATGATATAGTCGCTTCCGTCTGCTTTCTGACCAGGGAAAAGACCGTTACGCATCAGACCGTCACGCCAGAAACCTTCATAACCGATCTTGGCAGCGATATTGGCCTTGAACGGACCGAGGTCAAAACGGTTGTCTGCCCATACTTTCAGGCTGCGCACCTGAGCATAGTAGTCGTAGCCGTATTTGTCGCCCTGATAAAGGGTCTGGGCCTTACCGTTATTCATCCAATAATCCAAGTCATACTGAATCTTGGCCTCTGAGAAGGCATAGTCGCGCTCGGCGAAATTATTGACATTCACATAGAACTTACCTCCAAGCAGGTCTTTTACAGTCTGGTAATACTCTGTACGGTTCACCCTTCCGTTAAGACCGGCGGTGAGGGTATAGAAACTGAATGGAGTCCATTTGAGGTTAAGAGCGAGGTTGAGATCATTCTGGTCCACCCTTCTCTCCTGAAGTACATATTTAGAGCGACCCTCGGCAGAGTTGTAATTCACATTGTACAACCTGTCCCAGTCCAGATGCTGGGTATGCACATCGAAAAGCCAAGCCTCTCTCTGCTGACCTGCCTGATACTCGTCATAGCGGTTCATATCCGGATTCTCATCATAGAAATAGCTTGGAAGATTACGGTAATAATCAGGACGCGGGTCGGCGGAGTCGTACCAGTCGAGGGCTGAATAGCCGTTCTTACCGGTGCGCCACAAAAGGGTGGCATTCAGCTCCAGGTCCTCTATGGCCTGAGTAGAGTACTTCACCACGAATACAGGCTCGAAGGTGCTGCGGACACGGGCGTTACGGACTTTTCCGTTCTGATAACCCCAGTTGCTGTTATACATATTATCCTTAATCAGGTCATAAACCTCCTGAGTAGAAGCATTCTGGGCTCCACGCTCACCAGGAGTGGCGAAAGTCATGAAGGCTATACGACTGTCTTCTCCAAGCTTTTTCTCAGCACCTGCATAGTAGGACAAATACTTGTAGTAAACACCTTTCACCCAGTCATTTCCACCAAGTCGGGCAGACACGTTCACTGCGTAGCTCCAGCCATTGTCCAACTCTCCGGAGGCGTAATTGGCCATAAGACGGAGACGATAGAGGGCAGAGTTAGAAAGTACGCTGAAACGAAGGCCTGGACGGACATTGGAAGGAGTACCGAGGATGGAGGTGATACCGTTAAATCCACCGACACTGGCATCGTGAGATTCCAGACCTATGGTATTCTCCTTACTGCGGGTAGCCTCATTAAGACCGCTCCAGAGTGAATATGGAGAGTAACCGGTGATGGCGTCGTTCAGCGGAACCCCCGCGAAGAGCACATCCTGGGTCTCGCTGTCATATCCCCTGTTCTTGAAACGGACATCGGAGAAACCGTAGCCTACGATGTTATTATACGGGTCGTTGGCTCCGAAAAGGATGGAAGGATTGTCGGTATATCCGGAATCTTCCATGTCAAATTCGGCGAAAGAAGAGTCATCCACCTCGCTTAGCACCTGTTCTGCGACCAGGGACACGAAGATGAGATCTTTCACAAAACCTTCGACTGTAAGGTTAATCTCTGATGGGACGAAACCAGGAGCCTTTACCAGAAGGCGGTAAAATCCGTTCTGCAGTCCCTCGATGAGGAAACTGCCATCTTCTCCAGTCTTTACGGAAGTGATCTGAAGCTCGTTCTGAAGCACTTCCACCTGGGCTCCCGAGATAGGTACTCTGCCGGCACGGTTAACTACCGTAGCCTTTACTCCACCCCAGTCACTCTGAGCGAAAAGGCTCAAAGAGCAGAGGAGCGAAACGCAGATCATCAATATCTTTTTATTCATTTTCAAATAGTTTTATAATAAGCTTATTTACCTATCACGATAAAGGTCGGATAGTGATCTGAATATCCACCCACAAAGGCTCCGTTAGAGAATGTGCGGAAAGGATATCCTTTGTATTGTCCCTTCTGGGTGGTAAGGTATGGACGTTTATACACCACACCGTCATACCAGCTGCCCCTGTTCTTGGTTACAGGCTGAATCTTCAGCCCTCCCTGAGGAGCCGCTGCCAGATTATAGTTCACAAGTTCCTGATCATAGATGCACCAGGTGCCCTGATAGCAGAGAGACCCATAACCTGCTTTAATCATGGACAGATATGGATTATAGAAGTCCTCAGGCTGCATCTCTTCTACAGTTTCCTTGCCGTGAAGGTAAGTTACCATGGATTCGTCGAAAGGATCGTCATTCATATCTCCCATCATCACGATCTTGATACCTGGATACTTCTGTTCCATTACTCGGGCGTGTGCATAGGCGATCTCGGCTCCACGACTGCGGAGATTGCCGCCCTTGCCACCTATTCTGGATGGAAGGTGCATAACATAGAAGGCAAAATTTTCCCCTGCGATAAGGCCGTGAACCATAAGGATGTCTCGGGTGCGGAAGTAATCTGTGTTTGTGTCGGAGAAATCTATCTCCGAGCCCTCGAAAGTGAATGGGATGGACTCGCTGTCCAGATAAGTGAACTGGTCAGGCTTGTAGAGCAGGGCCACATCCACACCACGGCGGTCAGGGCTGTCGTAATGCACGATTTGGAAATTGGCATCGGCGATCTCCTCCTGGCTCACCAAGTCTTCGAGCACGAGACGGTTTTCGATCTCACTTACGCCCAGAATGGTGTGATAACGGCCGTTATTCTTAGCCATGTCGGCTATCACATGAGCCATGTTCTTGAGTTTCTTGTCATATTTGGCCTGAGTCCATTTGTTTTTACCCTCAGGGAGGTACTCTGCATCGTTCTTGACAGGATCGTCATAGATGTCGAAGAGGTTCTCAAGGTTATAAAAGCCGATTACGAAATTCTGCTGGGCTTTCTGTGCGTTCATGTTGAATGCCAGCAGAATGCATAAGGCTGTCAGGAAAAATTTCTTCATATTATGTGATTATTAAAATTCATAGTGGCCACCAAATCCCCACATTCTGAGGATTCTGTGCCTCGACCTTAGCAGCTTTACTCTCTCCTATCGCATTCGGAAGATTCACGAAAAGATCTATGCCAATTATCTCTTCCAGTTCATCTATGGAGATAACATCAGTGCGGCTCACTGAACTGCTGCCTAAAGACGGATCGTGTTCCAGATATACTCCGCAGCCACAGTAGCCGCCATATCCTATTTCCGTATTTTTCGAATATCTTAATACAGCCTTGTAATAAGCTGTAGGAATAGCCACTTTCTTGCCTACATTATCCTTAGCATATCCGCCTATGCTTCCATAGGAGCCCTCGAGAGAATTAGGATTCACCACACAACCTGTAACCACATAAAGAGTGTCACTCCTACGTGCCCATTTTCTGATGGTATTCTCAAATCTTTGCCAAATGCCTGTATTAAAAGGGCCCGACTGTGGGGTCATATTAGTAGAATAGAATGTCTGCATATTAGCCGCGTCATTTATCACACGGTCTGCAGAAGGACATTGATGACCTCGTTGATATCCGGAAATAGGGCTATTCATAATAGGTCTAATAGCAGCATCAGGGAAATTCGGATCCACTCCATCCCAGGCATCAGTCCTGCCACCACTGCCAAGAAGAGAATTATTCAAAGGATATGCTACCCAGTGCGACACCAGATTATGGGTGTCATAATAATAGGAGAAGTTTCTCATAACTTCCCCCGAAACGCTCATCTCGTGAAAGGCGAAGTAAAGCCCATCATCGTCCTTAGTCTCGGGAAGTTCCATCCAGGCTCTTGTAGTGGAAGAGGAGACCTTTCCAATAGGCACTCTTCCAGTTTGAGTAAGTTGAGCCCGAGCACTTCCCCAGGTATTTTTCAGAACAAGAGAAAGAATTCGGGCGGGATCGGCATCATTAGCCTCGTAACTGAGAATTATATTCGACTTGCTGCCTTCCCCCTCAGTTCGGGAAAGGCTGGCCCAAGCATTAGTATCAGAAGGCTGATATTCTATATCCAAAGTCCAGTCCCCATCTGCAGTCACCTTCACGAACATCTGGCCTTCGGCTCTGCTGACACTCTTGCTTGTCAGCACTATCTTGGGAGAAATATGCTCCCCACCGCCTATCCCGCTCTCCGTACAGGAGAACAGGATAGACGCTGAAAGAGCTATTAAGATTAATGAACTAGTTTTCAATATTACTTCTTATAAAGAGTAGGAAGAGTATATCTGTCATCTGTAGATTTATCTACATAGAAACGCATAAATACTCCATTGTTTGTAGAATAGTAAAGATAGTATGTTGACTCTACGCCTTTATTTGTTGCAGTAGCAGAAATCTTTACACCCGCATCTGTATTCTCGATGTTAAATACTACAGGGCTATCGCTTGAAGCTGCAGAATTGTGAGCAAGACCAAGATATTTTCCATTTGGCAGTTTAATTGACCAGCCCTCACCTTCCTTAGCGATGTTAACAGCAAAAGCCTCTGGAGCCTTTATTACTCCATCAGTCTCGGTAAGTACATCCGATGTAGCTGCAAGATCTTTTCCACTAACTGTAGCATGAGCCTTTCCGTCAGCCATCATTATAAGATAAGTTCCGGTCCAGTCAGTGACTTCTCCGCTGACCTTAGTGAAAGCAACTTCCTCGCCAAGATCAAGTTCACCTTCAGTATGAGAGATATAGAAACCGTTAACACCCTGAGGTTTACCATTATAAGAACCTCTTTGAACAGCAATTGTAAGATTGTCTCCAAGAGTAATACCCAGAGTGCTGAACGACTTATCATTGCTTGCAGAGAATTTAGAAGTAACACCATAAATATAAACCTCTCCGCTATCATCCTTAAGAGTAAGATTACCGAAGGTTTCACTTCCGATGTTAATTACCTGACCAGAAAGTTTATACCATGTATCATCTTCTGCTGCAGCAAGGAACTGTGCTACTGTTACCTCGGTAAATTCTGTAGGCTCCTCAACAGGATCTGGTTCTGGATCAGGATTTGAACCGGAACCCTCTCCATCTATGCTGATAAGTTCGCAACCCTGAGTCATCTCAGGAGTATTACCATAATAATTGACGAGTGCACCCTTGACCACTACCTCCTGTCCTACTTTCAGCTGATCTTCGGAAGTAAACTTCTCACCGCCGATATATTTGCAGTGGAAGATGTAGAACTGGTCTGTAGTGGTTCCATCATCTGAGATATAGAAGGTGGCATTCCCGTATGAGGTACTTACCTCCTTGATAGAAGATACTTTACCCTTAACATAATACTCCTCAGTGGAAGCGGTCTGTCCAACTTCAACGCACTTCTTGATAGCGGCAGCAGCATTGAACGGATCCTCTGCGGTACCTGTTCCCTTAGGCTCGGTTTTAATCTCTCCGGCATTTCCTCCTTCTTCAACATATTTTTCCTCACCATTGAGGACAACGATGCTGGTAGAGCCCTTTCCGTCGGTCTCAGGAGTGTTCCCCTTGTAATTTAGAAGAGCACCATAGACAGTAACCTCGTCACCCACCTTGAGCTGGTCCTCGGAAGTAAACTTCTCACCGCCGAGATAAAGAGCCTGGAAGACAAGCAGAGTAGTCTCGCCTACTGCCCCATCGTCTGTGATGTAGAAGCTCACATTACCGAACGAAGCGATTCCTGAAACATCCTTTATTTCTGAAACTATACCCTTGGTGTAATACTTCTCGCTGGTTACAGTCTGGCCGGCCTCTTTGCACCTTGCAACGGCGGTAGCCACGTCAAATGGATTTTCCTTTGTTCCGTCAGGTGCGGCAGCATTACCTTTCTGATTGATCTTGATGGTCTTGGAAAGAGTTCCGATAGAAAGAGTTACAGAACCGCTACGGTCATAGGATTTATTCTCCAGTACTGTAATCTCGATCTCCTGGGTAGAAGTGGAAGCTGAGCCGCTTGCTGGGCTGACATCGATCCATTTATCAGATGTCTTCGCAGTCCAATCTCTGTTAGATCTGAAACTTACACTTTTGGTTTGGGCTTTAGAATCATCCAGATTAATGGTAGTCTCACCATCAATCGTTAAAGAAGCCTCTTGAGAAAGAGGATCATCCTCGACGCACGATGCAAACAATCCGATTGTCGCAAAGGCAGCTAAGAAAAATTTGTTGAGTCTCATTTTATGTTAAAAAAATTAAGTGTTTACGAAATCTCCCCAAAGATAGCAATATTTAACGGTTTTCCCTAAAAAGCTTTGAAAAACCTCCTCACTATTCCACTATGACTTCAGAGCAGAGGATGTGCTGAGTGGAGTCTGCAAGCCTGGCCACCACCTTCACATACCTGGCCTTCTCCTTAAGTCCGCCGGCCAGAATCACGTCCGTCCAGCAGTCCAGATATTTATTAGGCCAACCCTCATAGCACACGCTCGCCACCTGACGATACTGCTTACCCTTGTCCGATACCAGCACCTCGAGGTTCTGCGGAATGGCTATCGCCCCTGTGTAATAATCGCAAAAATGAGCTGCGACCCTCTCCACTTCCTGCTTTTCCCCAAGGTCTATCACGCACTCCATCACTCCTCCTTCGAATGTATGCCAATTCGGATCCGCCGGATCCTCTACTGCGAAGACTCCGTCTCCGAGGCCCTGCGGGCCGGATATGACTGTGTGCTTTCCGAAATCCTGTCCCGCGAAAATGCCTTCCAGAAGTTTCCAACGCTCATCTCCCGAAAGCCAGGCCATATAGTCCTGCTGCACACGGGTGGAAAGAATCTTCTGACCACAAGGATATTCGGAGCCAGGAGTATCATAGATTCCGGCGATGGCGAAACTGATGATACGATCCACACCGGATTGGCTTACTCCTACGATCTGGGAAAGATAGCGGCCGAAAGCAGCAGGGACCAGGGTGGAGTACCAGTTGTTCGGTTCACGATCCCAAGTAAAGGATTCGACATTGGCCCAGAATTCAATGTCACATTTCTTATGAATCTCGCCGAGCAGACGGAAGTGCTCCTTCATATTCGCCATAGGGAAGGTCTCGCGCACACAGCCGATCTCGTCCTGGTAGGCAATGATGTCCACGTCGAGGTCGTAGATGCTCTGGGCGAACTTCGGATTCTCGAACTCCGCAGCGAAAGTGCCGTATGGGGAGATAAGAACCTTGGCATTAGGTGTGAGCTCACGGGCACGGGCGGCAATCTTATTCACCCCCTGCACCGCGTGGTCGCTCAGATAAGGGATAAAGCAACCCTCCACAGGCAGGTACCAGCCGTAGAAAGAAGCTCTCTGGCCGTAGAGTTCGGCGAGCTCTTCCATTATTTTACGCTGGGTTTCAATCACATACGGATCTGCCAAGTCGTCCAGCTGATTTCTCGCCCAGCCGGTGCTTACAATCACGTGCATACCCAGCTCGTCAGCCGTATCCATAATGGCATCGATAGGGCTCTTTCTACCTTCCGGATAGGCGTGAGGCATAAATTTAGACGGATAAATGGCAGCGCCTTCATTAGCCACCGCCATAAATATCAGGTAATCCACACCCATTTCGTGCAATTCTGCGGTCTTGCACGCCCAGCGCTCAGGATCTGTCTGATCCACATTCCGCTGGTTCATATAATTGTTACGTTCGTCCTGCCAGAAAAAATTAACGAATGTTCCTGTGACAGGTTTAATCTGTGCCTGGGCACTGAAGCTGAGCAGCGCCAAGGAGAGAAGCAGTTGTTTTAGTTTCATTAAAGCGATAAAATTGGTCCGTCACAAATATAGCAAATTTCCCATTAAACCGCCTTCTGAAAGTCTTAATTCTTGATTTCAACTCCGGCAAAACCTATTTTGCCCGTTACAAAGAGAACACAGTCCCCGTCTGAGGGTTTCACCTCCCTGTTATCAGACACTCCACCGAAACCACAGCTCACGGAAGTCTTGACTACCACATTCTCAGGGACCCTTATGAGAATACCTCCAAAACCGGCATCCACATTGACAAAGGCTCCGTTTTCTATGTCTGCCTTTCTTAAGTCCATCTGCAGATATCCAAATGCAGCCTTGACATCTGCCCCCTCGAAACGTTCTCCATCAAAATTCAACTGCTGCTTTCCAAAATTGAACTCTATGCTCCGGATATTCTTCCCATCCCGATTGATAGTCTGAACCTCACAGCTTCCCTGCCCTTTCGGACAGAATGTGCGTCCGAAGACCAGCTTAATACCCAGAGTTATCACTATCAAGGCCAATCCCAATTTCCAGAAGTTCCCCCAGTTGACTGCCTGGACGTCGTCCCTTGCGGCCAGAAGCAGCAGAACTCCTATGCCAATTCCCAGCAGGGATCCGAGCTTGTCCTTGTCAATAAAAAGTTGGTACAGACAAGGCAGAATGACAAACAAAGCCCACCATCCCTGGAGATTTACATCCAGAGTCAAAACTCCGAGAGTAGTCAGAAGCCAAATTACTCCGGCAGCCACGAGGGCAAGTCCAAACAGGACCTTAAAAAAAGTTTTTGCTTTCATATTATAGTCTAAATATCTTCCAGACCTTCGCCTGCAGCCCTGATATGCGGGGCGACATTGATCACATTGCCTCCGGCCTTCAGGAAAAACATCTGAGATGAAAACTGTGCGGAAAGCCGGTAACCGATCTCCTCTTCAGTAAGTGGCTTTGATGCCTTCATATTCAAAATCGCAAGTCCGCAGGCATAGGTCCACATCTGAGAAAACAGGAACTCTGCCTGCTCGCTGCTTATCCCGAAAGAATCCTCTATGCCATCCAGACACTCTTGAACCTTTTTTGGAATCCATTCGTTACCGATAGTTCTCCTCTCCATAAAAAGCATATAAAAGAGGTTCTGATCCTCTTTTGCAAAGCGCACCAGCCTCATTCCGAATTCTTTGAATGCAGGATTGTATGAAGTCACGTCCTCGACATATTCCTCGAAGAGATCGGAAGCGGCCTTCTTAACTGCAGTCCTAATCTCTTCCATATTCTCAAATACAGTAAAGAGAGGTGATATCGAACAATTCAGCGCCTTACTGAGATTCCTGGCGCTAAGAGCCTCGGAGCCTTGGGACCTTACCAGTTCCAAAGCCTTCTCTACTATTATCTCTTTTGAAAAAAATGCTGTTCTAGGCATAAGCTAAAAATTACAACAGGTGTTCTAAAACATACGTTGCAAATATAAAAATAATATTTTTCTTTCGCAAGACGCAGAAGACAGCTTAATGGTAAAACTCAAGTTTGGAAAGTCTGGTAAAGCTGTTGATTTCGAGAGATTTGTTTCTTGAGTTTCGCGAAATTAGCTACTTGAGTTCTGCGAACTGCTCAAATTTCTTAATTGCCAGTAATTTGTTTCTTGAATTTCACGAGATGTGCAAAGTATATATTTCGAGCAATAAGCAGCTTGAGTTAGAGCACATCTATCACCATAAGGCTTCCATCATAGGCTTTTCCAAACTCCGCCGGATTACCATCAAGTTCTATAACCTTCAGAGTGCAATACTTTTTCCAATGCCCAAGACCAGAGTTCACATACTCTTCCAGGAGTTTTCCGCTTCTGTCAATCAGCCAATGAACATCCTCCTCTCCTTCCTCTTGGAAAGTTCTGACCTCATCCGCAAAGTCAATTCCCCTATATCCCCGTGGGCTTCCCGATTACATTCATATAGTTTCCCGATCATATCCAAGCAGCTTTCCTCCCTTTCATCCAACTGGCTTTCCTTCTTTACTATTCGGACCTGGTAAGTGTCCCCGCGGGGTTCCCCCTCTTTCGTCCAGGGAAACTTCCCGATCATATCCAGCTAGTTTCTCTCCCTTACATCCAGGTAGTTTCCATCTTACCATCCGACCTAAAACTAACGGTGAGTAAAAAGCCCGATTCACTCACGGGACAGTATTTTCAGAGGCCATCGGTGAGTAAAAAAGGCGATTTACTCACGGAACCTTCATTCCAGAGGCCTGCGGTGAGTAAAAAGCCCGATTCACTCACGGGACAGTGTTTCCAAAGGCCATCGGTGAGCAAAACTGCAGTGCGAGCAAAAAAACGCCCAAAAATTGCGTTTTCGCCATAATTTTGTGCAAAATCGGCAATAAATACATTTTATTGCCAAATTTGTACTATATTTGCATCGGATTTAACACGAATATGACGGGAGTTAAGGAGTTAATATTGGATTTTGCATCTTCCAGAAAGGAGTTTTCTGTTGATGAACTTTGGGATTGGATTTCTCAAGGAAGGGATATTGTACGCAATACTGTCAATATTACTCTTGCCAGATTGGTATCGAAAGGTGAAATAGCAAAGGTCTCACGCGGTATATATACTATATCAGGCAGCAAAACCGTTTTCAAGGCCGTTATTGAAGAAAGAGAAATTCAAGTATATGAAATTCTTAGAAATAAATACCCATTTGCTCCGTTCTGTATTTATAATGGTAAGAGTCTAGTTCCTCTTCAGCATCACTTGTCTGAAAACAATGTGACATATGTGGAGACGGACCGCAGTGCCTTAGAGGCTGTATTCAATACTCTAAAGGATGCAGGATATGAAGTTTGGTTAAATCCTTCTGAGGATATCACATACAAGTATATCGATTTAAGGAAGCCGATAATCATCGTTAAGCCACTTGTTACTGAGGCTCCGACTGAGAAAATCAATGACATCAATGTGCCTACTATTGAGAAACTTCTTGTTGATATAAAGAAGGACGAAGATTTTGCATACCTTAATGGAAGCGAAGCTCAGCGTATGTGGGAAATTGGAGAATCACTGTACAATATCAATCTATCCAGATTGAAAAGATATGCTAAGAGAAGAGGATTAAAATTTGACTGTCCTCATGATTGACATCATGTGCCCTCCGGGAACAAACATTGAGGATTATCTTGCAGAATATGCTAACAGCGGATTCATCAACTATGAGCTGATTGAACGAAGACAGGCCGGAAAGGATGTTCCAAAGGATCATTCAAAGTTCTTCTATAAGGTTGCATTCAATGCAGATTTGGATCGTCAGTCCTATATTCTTTTGGATGTGCTTTATGAGAACTGTCACTACCAGAAAGTTGAAAGGGTTCCTATTGTTCATGGTCTCATAGAGAGCACCGGTGAGCAAAAAAGTCGATTTACTCACGGAACCCAAGTATTAGATGCCTGCGGTGAGTAAAAAGCCGGTTTTGCTGTAAGCATCCGACGAAGTACATATTGACAAAGTAAGATGCGACTGACACAGGTGA
>CAMFSN010000029.1 GCA_945983015.1 uncultured Bacteroidales bacterium | reverse complement strand
ATTCAAACCTACGACCTTTTGATCCGTAGTCAAATGCTCTATTCAGCTGAGCTAAGGCGCCGTTATGGGGGCAATCCCCAATCTATTACTCGGCAGTCTTTACGAGTCTCTTCTCACGAATGCGAGCCTTCTTACCGGCCAGATTACGGAGATAGAAAATACGTGCACGACGAACTTTACCTACCTTGTTAAGTTCAATGCTGTCAATGAATGGTGACTCATAAGGGAAAATCCTTTCAACACCTACACCAACTGACACTTTACGAACTGTGAAAGTTCTGGTGAATGGTGTGGCACCTGAAATCTGGATAACCACTCCCTTAAATTTCTGAAGGCGCTCTTTGTCACCTTCCTTAACCTTGTAAGTCACTGTGATGGTATCACCGGACTTGAACTCAGGGTACTGTGCAGCTTTATTCTGTGCGAAAGCCTGCTCTACAATCTTAATTGCGTCCATATCTATATTTCAATTCTAAGCGCAGCGTCACTGACTTGTTCAACGAGAGGCTGCCAAATGGGATTGCAAAGATAGAAAGATTTCTTGAAACCACAAAATTATTTCAAAAAAATCTTCCAGCTTTTAAAAATACTTGGACTCTTTTTCAAACAAAGCCTTGTCCTCTCTGTTAGGATCCAGATCCACACTGCCCTCATCCCTCATAGTCTCGAAGAAAGACCTGCTCCTTTTGTCCAGTTTCCTCGGAATCCAGACCAGAATCTTCACGTACATATCTCCTTTGCCATAGGAGTTGACAGAGCCTAGCCCCTTGCCACGCAGCTTCTCCACATATCCGCTCTGGGTACCAGGTTCCAGTTTGAGCTTATAATCTCCATCCAGACAAGGGACATTGATCTCACAACCCAGGACCGCATCTGCCACGGTGATGACTTTAGTATAGAAAAGATCCTTTCCCTCCCTTTTTAGTTTCGGATGATCGAGTTCCTCTATCACTACGAGCAGGTCTCCGTTCACTCCCCCGTTAGGAGCTCCGTGACCTTCTCCCTTAAGGGTAAGTTGCATACCGTTCTCCACTCCCGCAGGAATATTCACTTTCACCGTCTCCTTAAGCCTTACCAGGCCACTGCCGTTACACTTGCGGCAAGGATTAGTTATAATCTGACCGGTGCCGTTACAGTTAGGACAAGGAGAGACACTGACTCTCTGGCCGAAGAAGGATTGGGTAACTTGTCTGACCTGACCGCTACCCTTGCATGTAGGACAGGTCTTAATATCAGAGGCGGATTTGCTGCCTCTTCCATTACATTCCGGACAAGCGCGCATACGCTCTATGCTCACTTCCTTGACACAACCCCTGGCAATCTCTTCCAGACTCAAATAAACCCTGGTCCTGATATCCCTACCCCTGAAAGTTCTCCTTCCGGAAGACTGGGAAGAATTGTCAAAATCATCAAAACCGAATCCTGAGAATCCTCCGAAATTACCGAAAATATTCTTAAGGAAATCGTTAATGTTAATGTCCTGCCAAGCCTGAGACCCTCCGGCGGCGCCTTCCACTCCGGCGAAGCCAAACTGGTCATACTTGGCTCTTTTATCCTTGTCACTCAATATGGAATAGGCCTCGGAGGCTTCTTTGAAATTCGCCTCTGCGGTCTTCTTTTCCTCCTCGCTGTGCCCGACCCAGCGGTCAGGGTGCCATTTTAGCGCAGCCTTCCTATAGGCTGACTTTATATCGTCATCCGAGGCATTTTTTTGAATGCCAAGTACCTCGTAATAATCTCTCTTGTTTGCCATAAAATTATTCTCCCACTACTACCTTAGCATATCTGAGAATCTTTCCATTCAAAAGATAACCAGTCTGAACGACATCTATCACCTTTCCTTTCATATCCTCTGATGGAGCAGGAAATTTGGTGACGGCATCGTGGAAATCGGTGTCAAACACCTCGCCTTTGGCCTCTATAATGCTAAGCCCCTTAGACTTAAGATAATCAAATAACTTGTTATAAATCAGTTTAGTACCCTCTTTAGCATTCTCGTCAGAAGACTTTTCTAGCATCTGCATAGCCCTCTCCAGGTCATCCAGTACCGGTAACATACCCTTAATGGTATCGGCAGCGGCATTTGAAAGCAGGGCCAACTTTTCTTCGGCATTTCTTCTTCTGAAAGTTTCAAACTCTGCCATCAGACGAAGATAGTCATCGTGCTCCTTGGACAATTTGTCAGTAAGCTCCTCGACTTTCTTCTGCAGAGAGTCAGTCTTGTTCTCTTTTTTCGATTTTGAGGAAGAGCATTTCTTCTCCTCCTTAACTTCTGTATTCTGCTCTACACCGGCTTCATTCAATTCTTTTTCTGTCTTTTCAGTATCTTTTGCCATAACAATTACATTAAATCAGCAGCTATTCCCCTCAAAAGCTCTGCCAATCCCCCTCAGAATGACATTTTGGCAATTTTTCGTAAATTTGCCCTATGAAAAAAAGTGTACTTGTGGCTTTATGCCTTCTGTCAGCCATCGAAGTTATGGCTGAGGATAAGGTAAGTGGCTGGAACATAGGCCCTTTACCTTGTGTATCCTACAACTCTGACCTAGGATTCCAGTATGGAGTCTGCGCCGATATCTTTAACTATGGCGATGGAGAACTCTTTCCTGACTATTACCACCGCTTCTATGTGGAGGCTTCCCGATATACCAAAGGCCAAACCCTGCTCCACGCCCAATACGACAGCAAGCAGCTGATTCCCGGGCTAAGACTTACCGGAGCCATCAGTTACCAATACGATCCACTCTACTACTTCTACGGCTTCAATGGAGCGGAGAAGTATGACCCGAGCCTGAACCTGAACCGCGAGAGCGGCATCGCCCGCTACAACTACACCCGCAGTATGCTGCGTATCCTTTTGGACCTGCAGGGAAATGTGAGCGGAAAGTTGAACTGGGCCGCCGGAGTATCCTATTGGTCTATGGCCAATTCGACTCACAACTCAAAGCACTACGACCCGGCCACTTCCCTCTATAATATCTATCTGGCGGAGGGACTGCTTCCCGCCCAGCAGGCAAAGGGAGGCTCCCATCTGGAGATGAAGGCCGGCTTGGTATACGATTCTAGAGATATGGAAGCTGCGCCTTCCAAGGGCATCTGGGCAGAGGCCTACTTGAACGGCTCCCCGGACCTGTTCGGGACAGGAAGTTCCTACCTCAAACTGGTAGCCCATTTCAGACAGTACCTCAGTTTATGGAGAGGGGCAGTGTTCGCATATCATTTGGCATACCAAGGGAGCATTCTGGGCGAAAGCCCATTCTATATGCTGCCGGTGATATATACGCTCTACCTAAGGCAAACAGGCAGCGAAGGACTGGGAGGATACAACACTGTACGAGGTCTGATTCAGAACGCCCTGGTGGGAGAAGGCTACCTCTGGGGGAACTTCGAACTCAGACAGCGCATTGTGGACTTCAAGTTCCTGGGAGAGAATTGGTATTTGGCAGTGAATCCATTTGTGGATGCGGGATACATCGCTCAGCCTTATAGGGCAGATGTCTTCGGCGTGGGCCAGAGATGGGCAGTGTCAGCCGGCGCGGGCATAAAACTTGCGATGAACGAGAACTTTATTATAAGTTTTGAAGGAGCTAAGGTGCTTGGGAACAACAAGTACCCATTCGGCTCCGCGATTGTGTTGAACTATATATTTTAAAATGACAAAGATTGAAGCGGCTTGCAGGGAGTACTCGGACTGGTGCTCCGCGATAGGAATAGATACACTTGAAAAATTAAAGAAGATTCAGGAAGATGGTCGGGCTATAGAACTGATCAATCTATGCGAGGCGAGACAGGAGAGAAAATACGCTGAAATCGCGAACCAGATATACTGGAGAAAGGACTCTGCGAGAATAGTGATGATGTCGGGGCCATCTTCGAGCGGCAAGACTTCCTCTTCACTTCGAATCGCCCAGCAGTGCAGGGTTCTGGGCCTCTCCCCTAAAGTTATCGAACTGGACAACTATTTCGTGGACAGGACTTTAACGCCTAGGGACGAGAATGGAAACTATGATTTCGAGGCTCTGGAGTGTATGGACATAGCCTTTCTAAACAAGCAACTTAACGATCTTCTGGAAGGAAAGGAAGTGGAACTTCCGAGATTCAATTTTCTAAAAGGCCATAGGGTCTTTGAAGGTAGAACTCTGAAACTGGAACAGGGAGACCTGCTGTTTATGGAAGGCATTCACGCCCTTAATCCTCAACTCACCCCTTCCATAGAGCAAAATAACATCTTTAAAATTTATATCTCTGCCTTGTCGGCCCTGCCTGGAGGAGAAAAGATTCACAATTCCACCACCGACAAACGCCTGCTAAGACGCATAGTCAGAGATAGCAGAACCAGAGGCAAAAGTCCGGAAGACACTATCCTGGGCTGGCCTTCGGTAAGAAGAGGCGAGACCTTGCACATCTTCCCATTCGAAGAAAGGGCGGACGTAGTCTTCAACTCGTCCACCCTATACGATCTGCCCGTACTGAAATTCTATGCCCAGCCGCTTCTGGAAAGCATTCCTGAAAGTTCGGAAGCCTATTCCAAGGCCCAGGCCCTGCTGGAGTTCTTAAAACTTGTAAAGCCCCTGTCCGAAAAGGAGATAGCCGCCATTCCACCGACCAGCATAATGAGAGAATTCATCGGAGGGCAGATGCTATAAAAAAAGCCGCAGCTTGCTGCGGCCTTTTTATTATTCAACAGGCTCTGGATACCAAGCCTTATATGGATCATACTTCGCAGAACTGCGATCCCTCGCTCCGTAAGGCAAACTGCTTGCGGAAAGACTACCGGTGAAATGCAGTTCAGTCTCAGAATTGGCAGGCTTGCCGTAGATATCGAAAGTAGCCATATTGGTCTCTCCATCTATAGTGACACTACCCTTAGATATCCTGTAAGCCGAACCGGTGTAAGAATTCTGAATGACTGCAGCATAACTTGCCTTATTCAGATATGCAATGCAATTATTCTTAGGAGTATAGCCCCTTTCTACAGTATATGTGCCAGGAGTGAAAGGAGTTACGCATAAATCAGGCCTTTGTCCATTACCCTCGAATACCCAGCTGCCGTCATCTACGAAAGGAATGTTAACGGTATAAACGCCATTAACACTTGCGAAAGAAATCACATAGAGATTACCATCTACTCCGGCATCCACGTAAGGCTTACCAAAGTAAATATGCTGAGTAGTCATCACAGATGTAAACACATCGTCAGTATCAGGACAAGGGCGCAGATTCTCGCTTACGTTCTCAATCGGAATGACTACATCGCTGAAACTCTTCTCAAAAGCAGGGATCTCAACGCTTTCTTTCACTACATAATTATCGTTCTCATAGATCTTATCTCCATTCTCATCTCTTTCATAAATTAAAGCTTTGCCAGCCTCAAAGCTGAAAGTGATATCGTAGTTGCCATTTTCGTTCTTGGAGATGGAAAGCTTAGGATTCTTCGGTAATACATCATCGTAGTCTGGAGAGTAAACAGTGAAGTCATAAATCTTACCAGGGAGATAATTATAGATACCGTTAGCATAAGAGAGATCCACTGAAGTAGGGTACTCGTCGGTATATTCGAAATTACCCTCAGCCAACACGTCTGCAAGTTCGCTTGAAAAGAATGTAAAGTCTATCCAGTGACAGTAAATCTGGTCTGTGCTGGTCTTGGCAGGTGTAAGGGTAAGATAGGTCTCATTAGCCTTATTAGCAAAGTAAGTATTATAGTCGAAATTCTTAGTCACATAAGCATAAACGACGTCGGTCTTTTCCTCTATCTGAGGCAGAGTTCCTGAGAAAGTAAAAGAATAACTATCCTCATCCAGGTCCAGATATTGAATAGAGATACTGTAATTAGCATCTTCCTTTACAATCTCTACCAAACAGTCGGAAATAGCGATCTCCTCGCCATCCTTTACTACATTAGAATAGTAATTATTACCTGCAATGGATACAGTACCTGCAGCGTGACTAGCCTCAGCATCAACCTCAAACTCTCCAGTAGGAATCTCTCCGAGAGGATTCTCTGATTTGCCATTGATAGCAAGTCTGACACTTCCTTCAGCTGACTTGAAATCCAAAACCCACTCTTGGAATTGACCGACAGCCCAGGTATCCATATCATAAGGGAGTTCAGAGTTAGAGATATAAAGTACTCTTTCAATCTGCAGCACATCGGTAGCAGCTGCCTGATTTACAGTAAGAATCAGAGTACCGCTAGGAGTGGTGAAAGCTACTTTTCCACTTCTGGCCTCGATGGTTCTGTTAGCTTTGTAAACCACTTTATAAGAAGCCTTTACAGGTGCAGCCTTGGTTTTTACCACGCTCAACCAGTCGGAGCCTTCCACCACATTAACCTCTACCGGCCCGTCAGTATAATTCAGAGCGACAACATATTCTCCGGAAGCAGCCCCAACTTGAATTTCAGTATCAAATTCCAGTATGTGAGTAAAGTCCTGATTAACCTCATACACTACAGGACTCTGACTGCCATAAGTCAATTCAAACTTGGCGCTACGAGCCTCCCAGGTATCATTAGCAAATACCTTAACCTCTACACTGTGAGTTCCGCTCTCACCTTCAGCAGGACTGAAGCTAAGCCAAGGATCTTCACAGGAAATGGACCAATTGCAATTGGTCTCGAAATCGATCTTAAAAGAAGTCTCTTCCGAAGTCAATTCATAGGTGGTCTTAGAATCAGAGTTGAAAAATTCTTCAACTACAGTCGGTTCACAAGAAACCGCCAGCACGGCGCATAATGTCACCAATGCCCATAAACATTTAGATTTCATAATTTTTTATTTATTAAGATAAACACTACTGTTTAAATGGAACAAGTGAACTCTTGACAAGGCAAGAGATATATTCCAATTGGTATTTTATTCTACTGTCTTTCGACCTTGCAATTCCTCTGTCTATAGCCTTATCCATCCTCTCCAAAGCCCTCACTCCGAGCAGCGGATAATTCTCCAGACAGATGGCCGGAACTCCGGAAGAGGCGGCTATGTCATCCAGAGCGAAAGCCCTCTGGTCAGCAGGATTCAAAGCCTTCAGAAATGCAGAATAGCAGACGTGGTTCATAGAAGCAAAAAACGCTACGGCACTGTTCAGAGAATGAGCTTCCATAGTGGAAAGCTCCCCCTTCGAAGCATTCTTGCAGATATAATCCACCACCTTGTCCATATAGGCTTCCGGACTCAGGGCGCTTCCGCCTTCCCTATAGGCCAATTCCACCCTTGGCAGCACTCCCCTGACATTCACCAGATTAAAGCTATTCATCATATTCATATTCCCGAAGTCCTTGTTCAAGCCTGCCATCTGTATGAGCGGTCTGCAGTATTCGTTCAGCTCCTGCATCCTGTCTATCTGGGCCAATGCCTTCTCCAAGTTCTTCTGCTGTACTTTGAGCGGCAGTGCCTCACACTTCTTTTCACTGCTGCCCTGCCTCATATCTGCCAATTTCACTCCTCCCACATAACTCATAGGGCAGCTTACGGAATTGAACATATTCAGATATATGAAGTCCACAAAGAGGTCTGTAACAGTCTGGTGCTCAGCCTTCTCCAAAAGAGCCGGAGCAAGTTGGAGGATAGCCTTCGAGTGCTCGAAAACCGCATCGGCATAAAGGAGAGGATCGTCTCCTATGGCATTACGGGAGAATCTGGTGTCGTTTATCCCCCTGTAATCCAGCTGAAAAGACTTGGACCCCAGGAATAAGACCTTTTCATCGAACTCAAAGTCCGGACAATCATACAACCACTTCAAAGTGTAGAGATCCCACTCTCCTACCCTGTCCTGAAACAGAAGAGCCCCATTCTGCACATCCTCCCGAGAAGGATAGATATTGCACCTGGCAGCCATCATTACGGATGGACTGATGCCATAACGGGAGGTAAACTCCGCAGAAGAGAGTTTCGCTGAAGGGAAAGCCTGAGCGGCGGCGAAATTAATCGAAAGTCCCAGACTCTTTCCTATCTGATAGAGCATCTGAGAATAGACGTACTCATAGAGGGCATCGTCCGGAATAGGGAAATCCAGGAAGCGCGGATCACTGTCTCCTATCCAGGAACTGACATTCCTGTAGATTCCCATCTCCAGTCCGGATGGGATATTTATTCTGGCAGATATAATCTCCTTTCCATCAGGAACATATATCCAAGAAGAGATATTTTCAGCCTTCGACTTGTCGGCAAGTACCAGACTGAGCTTCGGATCCAGAATATCCACTTCCGCGCTCAGTGCTTTGCAGGAAAGCTTACCCTTCAGGCCAATTGTCTCCAATGCCCTGCTCCACTCCCCTACTGCAGCCTCCACTGCCCTGCGGTACGGTTCGATCAGAGCCGTATCCACATAAAAGCACAAGGAGCCGGCCTCGCTGAAATCCCATCTGGGAGCATAGGCTTTGGCCTCACTTGCCTTATCGGGATCGTATTCGCGTATCTTCTGGCTGAGAACTCCCATTCTGGAATCGTATTCCTTCCCCTTGAATTCCTTTTTAGGCAGCAGAGAATAGCGTATGCATATCTTTCCGCTGATTTTAGGAGAGTCCGAACTTACTCCGCCAGTCATGCTCGAAAGAGAAAGTCTTCCTGAAAAACTCTTTTCAGCTGCCACATAATCAGTAGCAGCTTTTATGGAGATAATACTCTTATCGGAAGAGGAAAACTTACAGTCAAATATGGAGTAATCCTCGTATGAACCTTTGAAGGAGACTATCTCCTTATCGGAAGGCTCAAAGAGAGCAGAAGCCTTCACTATGAAAGCCGAAGAATCAGCATTCCTGTATTTGATCGGCAAGGCGTAGCGAATCTCTCCCCCGCGGTTTTTCAGATAACTTCTCTTTATCAAAACGAGAGAGTCGCTTCTGTCGAAGATGAAACAGCGCTTTCTGGAGATATCGTCTCCTATGCTCACCCTCGGGTCAGAGCACTCCGTAAGCATAGCACTGACAGCTATCTGCTCCCCCATCAGGGAATCCGGAATCTCCAGATAGATGTCCTGGCCATAGGAGTAGATATTGACAAAACCCTCCTCCTTTTTCAAATCCTTTTTTGAAAGGAATTTCTCGTAAGGAGTTTTCTTTGGAGTTTCCACAGTACTGCTCTCCGCCTTTTTCTTCTTCCAAGGCCAACTAAAGGCATCTGCATCTAGCGGAAGACAGGACAGGGCAAGGGCTACGAGCAATATGGTTTTACTATATGCTTTCATTACTTCTTCAAACTGTAATTAATGCTTTCAATAAGAGTGGTGTAGTGTGCCTTATCTGCCTGATTGGCACTCTGACGAGCCTTGGTCATAATCTTTAGGCAGTGCTGCAGGACTCCATAGATATCGGCCTTGGTAAGTTCCATATTCATATTGAAGATATACCTAGGCAACCACTCGAAGCCGTTTATCGGACTATAGGACAAAGTTCCGGCGCTGAACTCGTTCTCCTGAATCCAGCAAGTCTCACAGTGATGGCAGTGCTCCATGCCTTCGCTGACTATGGCTTTGGAAGAGCCCGTACCCGGGATAGGAAAGCCAGCCATAGACATATAGGTATAGATAAAATTGGCCTGTATGGAACGCTCGGAAGCACTGAGTTTACGAGAGCGCGCAGAGGGGGCAAAGACCTTGTCAGCGATGTCGTAGAGGCAATCGATGACACTGTACTGACGGCTTTCCACTCCATCGGAATAAGCGGCAAAGACAGGAGTGTCGAAAATCATAGACTCTATGGCCTGCTGAACGCTGCGTTTAGGAGAACCTACCACCGGCAGACGGGAAAGCACGCTCTTGTCGTCGATCCAGTCAGTATCCTTCCATAATTCGAAGAGGTAATCCAGGGCAGCCTTTTGCTCTGAGGCAGGGATATTCTTATAGCGGAACTGGGTATCAGCGCTTTTGATCTCGTTTTTGTAAATGCCACCCACGTTATACATAATATGCTGGGCATAAGTGAGATACTGATTGAGCATAGAATTGTAGAGGGCGAGCCTGTTCTCGTATTCGTCATCGCCTTCGGAAAGCCAATCCATATAATTCCCCATAATATACTTCAGATTCTTTACCCCGTATCGGCTGGCCTTGATGACATCATCGCCTAGGTCTTCCGTCTGGGAGCGAGGATCGAAGAATAAGGAATAGAACTGCTGCTTACCGTATCTGAAATAATCCGCTTGAGTGAGAGCCTCACTGATCCACCTTGAAGTGAGCTCAACTTCCTCTGCGAAATCCATATCGAAGACAGGAGTATAGGTCCACTTCACGAGCCAGCGGTCATAGTCTCCGAAACGAGGAGGAGTAAGCTTCACTCCCCTCTCCTTATCGCCAGGCTGAGCCACATAGTTAAATCTGGCATAATCCATTATGGATGTGGTAGTTCCGGTATGGGAAGTGACTTCAGGACTACGCAGATCCTCGACGGCTATAACAGAGGAGGCACTCATATTATGCATAAAGCCCAGAGTATGGCCTATCTCGTGGGCCACCACGTATCTGAGGGCATCGCCCACCACTTCCCTAGGCAGTTCATTACTTCTGACATCCGGATCGCTGGCGGCTGTCTGGACAAAACGCCAGCGGCCTATCAGCTTGATAATGTCGTGATAGACATAGACCGAAGCATTGATAATCTCTCCGCTGCGTGGATCCACCCAGGACGGACCCGTGGCATTCTGCACATTTATGGGAGCATAGCGGATACAGTTGTAACGGATATTGTCCGGATCGAACTCTGGGTCATCCTTAGGGAAAGGCAGGGCCTTTATGACATTTTTCAGGCCAATCTCCTCGAAGAGTTCATTCCACTGCTCCACCGCTTCGAAAATGTACGGCTGCCACCACTCAGGGAAAGCGCTGTCCACATACCACACTATCTGTTCCTTAGGCTCTACAGCTATCCCCTGCTTGTAGAGAGTGGTATCGGAAGGCTCTATTCTCCATCTGTTAGCCAGATAGATGTCTCTGCTCATCTTCATATCATCTCCCAGCATCTGGCGAGGGGTGAAAAAGACACCAATTCTGGGATCTGCCATCCTCGGATGATAGATCTCTTCGGAAAGCAGGAGAATACTTCTAGTCAGCTCCGCAGTGAAAGGCTTTTTGTATGCGACATACTCCCCCTTATCGTTCTTAAGATCATAAGTATATGTAAGGGAAGAAGTTACGGAGACATTATCGGAGAAAGCCTTTATCCCTGCTATATAGGAGAGTTCAGACTTGAATTCCTTGTCCCTGCTATATTGGGCATTGGGAGCTATCTCTGAGAAGGGACCCATATCCTTGTCGTCTGAAAGGAAGATGGAAGTGGCGTCGAAGACCACAGCGCTGCTGTCAGGGGAATAGGTCTTAATCTTAAAGGCCTTCTCCACATAGCCGGCATAGCTTTTAGAGAGAGCAGTCCGGATATTCTCATCCATAGAGAAGCACTCCGTATTCAAAGATCGGAATTGGATGGTAGAATCCTGCTTGGTAAAGGTAAAATACTTGAGTTCCAGAGGTTTTGAACCCACGATACCGTCAGAGTTGTCACTTGTAGTCTTAATGGTGCTGCCCATCACGAAATCCCTGCCTAAAAGAGCGATAGGCAGTTCGAAATAGACCTTTCCTTTCTGAAGGTGAAGAGTAATCATACCTTCAGCCTTGGCACTTTCTCCTTTGAAAAGTTTGTCGTACTTGCTTTCCTTTTTAACTTTAGTACTGTCCACTGCTTCAGTTTTCGCCTTTTTCTTCGAAAAAAGCTTGAACTTGGCCTCCGAATTAACTTGAGGCAGCAGCAATAGGGCGAGCATAAGACCCGAAACCAGAGTTCTTTTATTCATCGTATATAGTGTTATTTCAAAGTTGAACATACAGCGCTAATCTCTCCGAAGCCGCCATAGACTCCGTTATCCTTGAAGGCGCTGAACATACCGGTAGAGACATTGTAAGGTTTGAGATAGAACTTACCCTCTCCCGTGGACTCGTTATAGGTCACCACTATTATCTGCATCCTGTTTGTAGAAATAGGGAAAGCGTAGTAATAGAGTTCACTTGGATCTCCCACAGTGCTCTGACCGGCTCCCCACCAGGCTTGAGTATAATGTTTCACCATAGTTATCTTCTCAGCTGCATTTTCCGGTTTGAAAGAGAGTTTTCTGGCCGAAACCGCGCTGCCATTCACCACAGTGGTATAGATGGCATCCGGAGTATAGTAATAGAAGACCTTGGAGTTGTCACAGAAAGTGAAGCCCAGGGCCTTGTCCACCTCCGGCAGGTCCAATTCCACTATCTCCGCATTCAGATTATCGTTGATGCCCAGTTTTACCAGCCAATACTTCTGCTCCGCATCCTTCAGGACGAAGACATTCCTATTCTCTTCCAGACAACCGGCAGCCACCGCTTCCTTATCCGCTAGGAATTCGGCTGAAGGGGCCTTAGGATACTCCACCTTAGCCATAGCAGACTGGGCTATGAAGACCCCGTGCACGGAGTAAATAGCCTTGTCATTTGGATTGAACAAGCATATAAAGCCTTGACTTGCAGGCACTACGGAAGTATTCGCCTTAGTGAACACATTGGCAGGGGAAAAAGGACAGGAAACTGCCGTGTAGCAGTGGTCCAGAATCTCCATACAGGCATACATATAGCCTTCCACCATAGCACAGCTGGAACAGGTGGCCACATTATAGAGACTGTCGGCCCTGAAATTCTGAAACCTGATACTTCCCTGGAAGAGAGCCTCATTACATTCCTGTTCCTTGTACTGTAGAGGGTCGAGCATACGAAGGGTGTCTTCCGTCGCCACCATCACCCTGTAGTTGGAGAAGGACTTAGGGTTAGGCACATCCATATAGGTGGTCATACGGGAAAGCAAATTGCTCACTCTGCCCTTGATGACTTTTCCGCCATTGGCCAGTCCGAAGACATCGTCCACCACCCTAGGCTCCTCATCCGTATAGCCATATGTCAGAGGGGTAGCGCTCACAAGAGAGAGAATACTGCTCTCCCCGCCGTCCCTGCTGTGCGCCACCAGAAGTCCATCGCCCAGAGTAGAGGTCACGTAGAGTTTCCAGACCTTGCTTACCGAATAACCGTCGTGGACATTGCTCACGGTAAGGGCTAGGCAGTAAGGATCATTGGATGGAGTGTTCACTATGAGAGTGGAGAGTTCCTTCGTATCGGATATCTCCTGCATATCCTGGTATTTGGAATTCACGAAGACTCCCATCTTCCAGGAATAAGAGAGCTCATCCTCAGAAAAGCCCTGCTGGGAGGCAGAGGCGCTCAACTCCAATGTCTGACCATAGCCTATGGTGAGGGCATCCGAATCATCTGAAAGCTCCAGCACTATGGGAGCATACTCCCCACGAGCCGGAGTGCTCAGGTCCTGATAACAGGAAGCAAGCAGCAGAGATGAAACAAATAGTGATAGAATATATCTGTATGTCTTCATACTAATGTACTAACAAGGTGGATAACACTGTAGGTGGCGTTTCAGGCTTTTCTCCCTGACCTACAGGAAGGGTATATCTGCTATATTTCTCATAATCGGAACTATGCATATAGGGCTCCTCGGGATTAGCCTGGTCGTGCTCCTTGACGAACTGATAGAAATCCCTGCTGGCAGAGTACCACCAGGTTTGAGCCTTATAGATAAGCGTGGTATCCTTTATGGCCTTACTTTCGTAAGAGCTCTTTTCCAAATCCGGCCCGAAATAATCCACCAGGAGCTTGTGATAAGCCTTGCTGTAAGACGGCGAGAAGAAATAGAACCAGGATTTCCACACCGTCTCTATCGATGGTCTGGCATACTCGGCGGTCCAAACTATTTCGGAACTGGTATTACTGGCATAAGGACGCTGGAAAAACTCATTCAGAGCGATTCTGAGCATTAGGCGTTTTGAAGACTCCTCCGCACTCAAGTTCTTTACTTTCAACTTGACAAAACCCTTGCTCTGGCCGGAGCGGACCACTGCCTCCTCTATGGTGACGTCCAGCCCGACGGTAGCGGTATTGATGGTAGTGTCCACCACCTCTATGCTCACAGGCCTGTCGTAATCACAGACAGGACCGGTCATTATCAGGGGCACGCTAAGTTCCACCTCGGGCTCGGAATTGCCTTTCAGGGAGTATTCCTGAACTTGGGAAGAAAAGTATAGACTACTGTCTTTCTCCTGATATACAGGGATTTCCAACTCGCTGCAGGCTGTCATCAGAGCGAGTGTACAGAGATTGAGCAAAAGAACTCTGCGGAGCATATTATTTATCTTGAACTCTACCATAAGTCAATTCATCTGTAGGATAAGGGAGGATAAGATTATCCTCGGTAAAAACGATGTAATCAGAAGCGAAATTCTTATCGACTCCTATGTGTTTTAGCCAGAAGAACAACTGGCCTTCATTTAGAAATTCCCTGTAATACTCCTTGTTAAGCACATCCAAGGCATCTGCAGTGGATGGCAGATCAGCCTGAATGTTCCTGGCTTTCCTGACAGTATTAAGATAGGAAAGGGCCAATTCATTATCTCCCTCTCTGATAGCACATTCTGCTAGTATATAATACATCTCTGAGACCTTTATCCTCGGCATCTTGTTTCTGTATGCCTGAGGGGAGGTGCCTTCAGAATAAAGCTTGTAACATACGTAGGAACTACCGAAATACCTGAGTTGGAACGCCGTTCCCCTGACATCTTCCGATCCTGAAAGTTGCCCGTAGTTGTCAGTGTCCGGATAAAGCTGGGATTTGACGATAGCCTCGGGGACTTTGAAAACATGCTCGGAAGTGATGGCATTGATACCGAAAAGGGTTTGAGCAATGTCATACAAGCCCTGAATCTCCAAAGCGAAAAGATGCTCGGTAGAGAAAGACCAATCCTTTTCGCTGATAGCCCCGGGAGCAAGCAAATTTTCACAGTTGACCCAGGATACCGCCCCCTTGTCGAAAGCCTCGGAAATCACTCTCGTGGCATAATCCTTAGCCGTGTCGTAATCTCCATACCACTGGGCGATTCTGGCTTTCAGAGCCAAAGCCGCATAATAGTTAAAGTGAAGGCTGCGATAATTCCAATAGCCTTCGAAGTTTGCCACCTCCTGGAATTCCTCGTCCTCTATGCCCCTTACTGGATCCTCGCTGAGATAATCGATGGCCGCATCCAGATCCGCATTCAAAAGTTCCAGAGCCTTTTCGTATGTCAACTGCTTTGGGGCATCCTTGGAGAAAGTCAACTGGAAAGGAACTGTAAGCTTCGAAAGATTTCCTTCCGAAGGATGAGCCAAACCAAAAACCCTCATTAGGTCAAAATGTGTATAAGCCCTGAGAC
>CAMFSN010000028.1 GCA_945983015.1 uncultured Bacteroidales bacterium | reverse complement strand
TTCGTAGTTCGCCAAGGCATTGTCATACACCTCTTTATACACATCCCGAGCCTCTTTTGCGAGAAGGACGGAATAGTAGGCGTTCTTTACTTGGCTAACCATATCCAGGCGGCTTCCTCTGGCTTTTTCCACTGCCAATTCCACATCCTGACCAGTTATCTTGAGGCTTTCCCAGAGTTGGAGATTAACCAGAGGCATAGAGGCGTTGACTCCGGCGGAGAAGGTGTTCCACCTACCGACCTCGAGACCCTCCTTGGAAGATGAAGAACTGCTGCTGCCTCCTTCTGAAGAACCGCCACCCATTCCTCCCAGGGCACCCATATCGAAATCCATATACATCACCTGCTTCTCTATGGTTCTCTGAAAAGCTGCAGAACCATCTATCTGAGGGAAAAGGGAGGCATAAGTTCCACGCTTTGCATATTCGCTACGTTCGATTTCTTTGTCTGCCACTTTGACAGCGACATTTTCGCTCAAGGCTATCTCCAAGGCCTGATCCAGGGACAAAAAGGTCTGAGCGAGGATAAATAAACAACTAACTAAACCTGTCATATTAAAATAATGTTCCGCGGGCATTCTGCAAACATTATACCAATAGAACAATCCCTTGATTACACTCCTTAAAATAATTAGTCCAAGTCAGAAAAATGCCTAGTGCATAAATGATTAACAACAAATAGACATCAATAATTCCAATGAAATACTTATATTTGCGAAAACCACATCAGTTATGGACTTAAAAAGAATTCTGTTTGGCTTAGCAGTAGTTTTATGCCTGGTGTCTTGCCAAAATAACGGTGAACAACTGCACATCAAACTCAAGCAAACCGAGTACCACATCGGCTATGAAGGCGGTGTTATCGAAGTGGAATTCGTGGCTATTGTCGGATGGCGTGTTTTCTGTTGGCAGGAAGGAATTCCCATAGCTCCTGAAGGCGGGGATGAGACCAATCAGACCGCATCCTTCACTATGACTATAGCCGAGAATCCGAAGCCCGAACAGAGGGTATTTGAGGTTACGTTCTATTGCAATGATGTAGACCACTACATATATGTCTATCAGGCGGCAGCTCCAACCCCTCCCGAAGAACCCGAAGACCCTTCCGGAGGCACTGAAGACGTAATTCCCGGAGACAATCTTTGAAATATTAATCAATAAATCACATAGTAATGAAAAAACACCTTCTCGGAATGCTTATGGCGGGAGCCGCCGTGCTTTCCGCCTGTGAAGCCAATTTGCATCCGGAACTGACTGAAAACGAGCCCGATGTCGTTGTCTTCACCGCAAGCCTTGGTCAGGGAACCAAGACCTATCTCGATTATGACGCCGATGCAGGCGTTTACAAAACCAAATGGGCAGATGGTGACGGCATCCTCTTATTGGCATTACAGGCTGACCAGACCTACACGACTACAAACTTAAGCCTTGCTTCCGGAGCCGGTACAACAGAAGGAGTATTCAAGTCTGCCATATCCGGAAACGAGTATATCGCCTACTATGGCCGCTATGAGTCCAATTCGGCTGTAACATCTGGTGTCATCAATCCGGCTTTCCCGTCGTATCAGTACGACCGTAAGCTCTCGGTTGCTGACGGTACAGCATCCTTCCAGGATAATGCTTTCCCTATGTACGCTGAAGGGGAATCCAACCATCTTGAGTTCAAGAATCTCGGCGCAGTGCTGAAAATGAGCCTTCTCGGAACCGACTACATCGACAATATTGTTGTAAAGGCAAATGTTCCGATTTCAGGTTATGCCACAATTGTGCGCGGCTCTGACGATGCGCCGCTTCACACTGTGATGATTGACAGCCTTTCCATGAACAGCATTACATACTATCTCAAGGCTCAACTGTCAGAAACAGAAGCAAAGGACTGCTACATCGTACTCCCTGCACAGACTTACACCGGAGGCTTGAAGATTACAATCAACTCCACCCTCGGAAGCATGACCAAGACCTTCTCCTCAGACCTTGTCTTCCAGCGCTCACAGCTTCGTGCCATACCTACCCTCACCTATGTCAATGAAAGTTATCACTCTATGGGCCTGATCAGTTCCGCATCCAATTGGACCGAGGACTATGAACTTGTACTTAAGGACAATGTTTATGTCGGCAGGGTTACGCTCAGCGAGGATGAGGAATTCAAATTCAGGGCAAATGGATCGTGGGACTACAACCTTGGCTCATATGACGCAGTTGTCAGCGGAACTGTTGTCAACCTGGTTCCTGACGGACCGGATATGAAGGTCGCAGTTGCCGGAACCTATGATGTAGTTTTGAATCTTGCTGAAAAGACAGCCGTGTTTACCCTTGTTGAAGAGGAAATCCCGGTCGTATCCACTTATGATGAACTTGCTACCTTTGAGGACGGCTCCGTTGTAAGGGCACAAGGCTATGTGCTTGCAGCCAACTCTAGGGGATTCATTTTCAATCTTAACGGAACAATAGACAATTCAGTTTTTGTTTATCAGGGCGCGGACCAGTCAATGTATGCACCAAAAATCGGAAACATTGTGGAACTGCTTGCAGAGAAGGGCACATACGGCGAACATGCTGAGCTTACGAACATCAAGAGTGTCGAAATTATCGATGCCTCCGAACAGGATTGGACAGCTACCCACCTGGTCGATTTGAGCAAGAACCCTACTGCTTTCGACGAATTTGCATACAACCGTCCTGTATTTGTACGCATGAGGGGAACACTCGAAAAGAACGGCGAAGAGTGGAATGTAGTTGTTGGTGGCGCTACCCGCAAGGGCACAATCGAGTTCCCGGCTTGGGATTTGTCAGGCTACATCGGCCAGCCTATCATTGTTGACGGTTGGTATATCGGAGGGACAACAAGCACCCTTAGTGTCGTAGAACGTTATATCTCCTACGGTGGCGTCGACGGTGGTGGTACCGAGGACGTAGTTCCGGGAGATGACATCAACTAGCTTTTTTTCGTCCAGGGCATCCAATGGTTTTGACCTTCCCGACTACTGCCTTGAACCAATCGTTGATGGTCGATGAACTGATGGTCACTCCGAGCACCTTGCAGATTCTCCCATGAGTAAAAAGGGCCGGCGAATGCCGGCCCCCATTATTATCAGAATTTATTAGATTGGTCTAAAACCATCTTGAAACGCCAAGGACATTGAAGTTGGTATCAATGTAAGCTACAAACAAAGCCGATTCTGTAGGAACAAGAATAATGTCAGAATATGCTCCTCCTTCTGTCCAATTCAGATTTGCCCAGTCTCCATCACGGCTCACGTAACTATCGCAATCTACGTGAAGAACAGGTTCCATGTTAGCCTTATCTGAAGCGTCGAGAATATATACGTCAGTTGCATCATAATTGAAATGACAGCCGGCAACAATACCAACATACTGTGTTCCATTAAATTCTGCCACATCAATACAGTTGTAATTCTCCATCCAAGACGAACCGGTTACATAAGCTGTGGTCCAAACATTCTCCGTGTTATCCGGAACAAAGGTGTCGAGATAATACAGGTTATAATCTCCACCATAACCGATGAAATAAAGACCATCTTCAATGCTTGGGCCAGCAGGAGTGGTACAAGAGGTATGTACATAGTCAGCAGCATATGGAGTATTAGCATAATACCAGGTTGAAGGAACACCATCGGTCACATGCCATACGATGCAGGCGCCGGAACCTGATACTGTTGCAACTATTTCCGCCTGTTTGGTTATATCACCGGATACGCGGATATTCCCAGTTCCGGTACTATAATAATTACCAGTATTGTATGTAATGAACGGCTCAGCAGTAAGATTATTGATGTCCACTTTATAAATTACAAAATCAACTTGATATCCAACATCTACAGATGCAAGGAGATTTCCGGCGTCGTCGGCAATAAGCCTGTCAACGCACATTCCCTCAGGAAGGGCTATCTTGTTTACAACTTCACCTGTAAGGGCATTAAGCACATAAACCTTTGTTCCATTGGAAACAAGAAGATTCTCTCCCAAAGAGCTTATACTTGATTTAACAGTCGGATCGAAGCCTTCAAGATCCACAGAAGGATTGATATGCCACAGATGGGATGAAGGACCATTCTGATAAACAGTAAACACAAGAGGCTTAATATCTTGTGCAACTATTGACAGTTCAGCCTCCCTTTCTCCTTCAAGCTTTCCATAAGAGTCTACGGTAACATTTACGGTATTGCCCACTTTCTCTCCAAGATGAATCCAAGACTGGGCATCTTCCGGAATGACAAGGCTCCAGTCAATCTTTGCATTTGAATTGACTTCAATCGTAACAGAACCTCCCTTCTCATCAAGAGCAGCAGAAGAAGAAACCAATTCATAAGTCAGACCTGTCTGCGTAATTGTATAAGTTGCTGATTCGTCACCAGCCACAACCTTGAGAACAGCAGTACGTGTAGTATCACCTATCTCGTAAAAAGGATCTACAGTAAACTTACGGCTCTGCTCGCCATAAGCCTTGGTATCTACAGCGTGAACCCAAGATGTAGCATCTTCAGGAACTGTAACAGTCCATTCGATATTGGTCTTAACGGTAACGACGGCCTCTCCACCCTTTGCATCAAAATCCTGAGATGTAGTAACGAGTGTACAGTTGTCAACCTGACCCTGAACCAGAGTAATCTCAGAGGTAATATCCTCTGACTTGATTACGATAACAGCCTCGCGAGAGTCATAATCTTTTGTCGCTTCAGCAATAACGTGAATTTCACAATCCCCAGCATCTCCTGATGAAGGAGTAATAATCAACCAATCTGCAGCTGTCTTCTTTGATGCAGTCCAGCTCTTGGTGGATGTAAAAGGAATAACAAGATCCTCAGTTCCTGCGACAGGAATCTGATATTCATTTTGCTCAACTACTATCTCTGCCGGTACAGGAGGGACTTCCGGCTTGCAGGCAGCAAAAAGCAATGCACAAGCGCAAAGCGCAAATAAAGATTTTTTCATATAAAAGAATTTTTTAATTGGTGTATTTTTTATCGTAATTATCAAAGGCACGTTTGATATCATCCCAATAATCAAACATCCTTATGTGGCATAGGTCAAAGAAAAACATTCCTCCGGTGCTGTTAGCCATACAGGCATCCACTATAGAATCCATAAGTTTACCCTGACCCCCGTATTCAAACCCGGAACCGTTGCCGATGTCAGGGCCTCCCGCAAACGGGACATCTCCCTTGAAGAGACGCATAGCCTGCTTGCAGAAGCCTGCCATTGTCCACTCATCGTCCCCATATATACTACTGGTGGAAGCATAGGCTCCGATAAACATATAGTCGCAATGGTCGGCATATCCAAAGTCCTTATAATTGCTTCCGGCCCAATAGTATCCGTCGGCCTTAGGGTCATACTTTGGGGAAGCCCAATTCACTCCGCTATAGTAATATTCTGAGTACCAGCCACCCACATAGCATCCGAACTTGATTTCAGAATTGATGGAATGGACTTTGTCCGCCGCTTTCACTATAAAATCGTGGATGACCTTGGCACGGAATTCCAGCCACTGTTTCTGGATGCTGCTGCAGGCCCATCTGTTCAGCTCTTTCTGCCCGGGACTCATTACATCATCAGGCCAATTGGCAATGCTCTCCCCGATGTATTCCTCAAATCCGCTCTTCATCAACTCAGAAAAGTCACTCTGGAGAGAGTAATCGTCGAATCGGCAGCGGTCCAGAATGATACCGTCCACATCGTAGGCAGCCAGGTCGGCTATGATGCCGAGTACATATTTCTGAACTTCAGGATGTATAGGGGAAAGGAACTTGGCCCCGTAATCCACCTCATCGTCAAGCAGGTCCATAGTGCTCTTGAGGCCTTCGGAAGTATTGACCACCGAAGCCCAGGCTTTCTTGGAAGAATCGGTAAAGAGCATTCCGTCGCTGCCCAAGCCATAAGGGCAGAGGCAACCACCCACAAAGGTGTTGATTACGGCGTGGACTTTCAAACCCTGCTTGTGACCTTCGTCGATGAAGGTCTGGAGGTAGTCGAAATCCGCAGTTCTGTTGATGAATATATAGCCCCTGTCGGTCCAGCAGTCCATCCTGGTCTGAGGCTCGGCGTGAGTTGACTTGAAAAGCACTCCACCATTAGTCGGACGCACATCCACCACCAGGTCTGTAAAACCGCAATCCTTGAGCCTGGCTATGTCGCGGACAATGTTTTCCTTAGAGTTGGCAAATTCTTCCCAGTTACCCTCACAACTTACCCAGACATATCGGCCCTCAGCACTGGAAGGAAGCGGCTCAGGCTCCGGCTCGGGTTCTGGTTCGGGTTCAGGCTCCGGTTCCGGCTTTTGCACTCCTCCCCAGTTGATGTCAGGGGCTTTGCTCCCCTGCTCCTTTTCACAGGATACGGAAAGCAGCAATACCGCAAATAATAGACTTAGTATTCTCATCATTACTCTACTCAAGTTTCGTAAGAACTTAATTATTTGATATATACACAAGAAGCCACGGCTCTCTGATGGCCATCTGACGGCTTCAGGACCTCCTTTCCGTTAACCAGCATCAAAGTCGAACCTCCACCATCGAGATTAATCGCATCTGTACAACCGTAATCCAGCAGTATCTGAGCTACCTCTCCCGTCGTATAACCCGGAACACCTTCAGTCATATTCCTGCCTTCACAGACAAAGAGTACCAACTTCTTATCCGCAGTGATTCCTATGGCTGTACGAGGAGCATTGCCCGTGGCACCTATCTCTATCAATTCCTCCTGATAGGTGTTCCTTATCTCTCCACCCTTGATAAGTACAGGAGAGCCGCCGATGGCATTCCAAGCCTCAAATTTTCTTGCCTTACAAGGAAATGATGCATCAGGGGCCTTCAAAGGATCAATATTCCAGGAATTGTCAGCAGGAATATCATAGATATAATGCATAGTGGAGGATTTCCAATAAGTCCAGCAGACTTCATAAGTCCCATCCTTATGCTCGATGAATGCCGCACGAGTAGGATAATAAATCTTAAACTCATCCTTTGAGGCATAATTGATATTGGGGCTTAGCAGTGTGCCCTTGCTAACTTCCAGGCTGGAAGAATAGGATTTGCCACTGTCTGTATAGAAATATCCGGCATTAATCACTACCGACGGTTTTCCCTGAGCTTCGTAAACCTGAGACGGTGTCTGAAGCGGTTCGTCACTTCCTTCAAGGGTAGGGGCATTAATTCCCCACACCTCAAAGGATGCTTTGCTGAGGTCCACTTCTGCAATAAAAGCAATAGCAGATTTAGCCTGTAGCTTTGAAGGAGACTTTTTTATTACTATATATTCAGGAAGATCTCCATAAGCATTGCTGACTACTGTCCACTCAGCGTTCTCAACAGGAGTGTCGGGGTCCTCTGGCTGATCCGGCGTTTCCGGCTCGTCAGGCACCGGTTGTTGTTCGGTCCAAGGCCATTCTTCATAAAGGCCTCCGGGACCGCTTTTTTTCTCGTCGCAAGCCATACACAGGCTCAGGCACAAGAAAAAACTGATTATGGAATTTATCTTCATACGGCTACCTTTTTATACAATCCGCCATCACAGCGCCAAGCACGTGAGTCATATGATCATAGTAATAAATAAACACTGAGAAGCCGTCCGGAGCAGGGAAAATGCACACGTCGCCTGAAGCTCCGCCATCGATCACAGGCTCGGAACTCTGAAATATAGGTATGGAGTCTTCGCCAAACAGCATTGTCGGAGCAGCCGGGTCATTCACTTCGAACAGATACAATTTAGGATTATTACCCCAGCAAGGGAAATGGCTAACGACGAAATAAACCAGATATTCCGTTTTGTTAAAGGTCTTGTAATCCATACAATTAGGATTAAAAGCCCAGGAATTACCATTAGTCGCTATGCCATCGTAAGCCACTGTGGCAGTTCCCGAAGGAGAGACATAATATAGATTATTGTCATCGTAGTAACTTACATAATAACCCTTGTCATTTACATCCACCACGCTCGTGAAAGAATCCGGAGCAGCACCCCAAGCCAATCCGGTAGATGCCAAATCCACTGCGACAGGCTCTCCGACAATCTGTCTTTCCGCCACTTTAACGACAGCGACAGAGGATGCGCTGGTAACTCCCGCCACTCCTTCAGAGGTAAATACTATAGTGGCTTCGCTATCTATGTCTCCAGTGATTTTCATCCTGTGACCTATCCCGACTCCTCCGGATATCTCCGCAGTCGTAAGAGGATTATTGAAACTGAAAAGCAATTCCGGTTCCCGTGCAGCATCTTCGCTAAGATAAACGTTGACCATTTCTCCGCCGCCTGCATAATTAGCTATAAGAAGGTGGTCACCCTCATCATTTGCGATAACATCTGCCACGGCAGAGCCAAGTTTAAGGGTTCCACTCGGGGCTCCGTTATACTTGTTAAAAAGTTTCGGTTCAGTTCCATTTCCACTACAGAGGACGATATTCTGCCCAAGTCCTGCTATGGAAGGATACGTCAGCTCAGAGAATGGGGGCACACCACCGTTAGTAACAGGGTCAATATTAAAAAGTTGCTTTACAGAAGACTTGTTAAAGCCATAATCTATGAGTTCCGGCTTACCTTGCCTGATCTCATATACGGCCTTGGTGGTCTCATCGTGAGCGAGGACAGTTACAGTCTGTCCATCATTCATATTATAAGTGCCTTCCTGATCGAAAAGTTCATCTCCGATATAAAGGCTTGCGTGAGCTGAAATCTGAGCCTTACACTTCACGGAAGAAAGATCATCCATAAAAGGCACAAGCACGTGCTTGTCATTCTCTTCGGAAGTGATGATGGTAGAGATGCTCATAATGGAATTCTCTATCTGGAAGGATTCCAACTCACATAAATCCAATTTGACTCGCTTGCCTTTTATAACTATGTCTTTCTCTGTTCCGTCAGGAGCAGTCAGGATAAAATCATAAGACTGGAACAAATCCAGTTTAGCCAAGGACACGCCTTCCTTTTTCGCACGAAGAGAATAATTCGGACTTAGTTTAGCCCTGACTCTGAGATTATTCATATACATAAGGGTCTCATCATCGGAAGTGACCGGATAATACCAAGGAATGCGCAATTCAAACACTGTCTGCTCCGGATCAGTTACGATGAGAGTGCAAAGCTCCTTTCCTTCATTTGGAGTACCGCTTGGGAAAATAGCGGTGAGACTCTCGATTCCCAAAGCCTTAGCTTCCGCTTCCCCATCCTCGGGGACATAGTACTCCGGCTCGTGGCAGGCTGTGAAGGCAGCCAGCAAAGAGCCTAATATCAATAAGTTAATATATTTTTTCATACTAGTTTGTGCGCCAATTTTCGTCAGGCTGCTGGTTGCCCAAAGCCTTGTTGTTTTTTACTTCACTTTCAGGGAGAGGGAAGCGGTACATCTTTGCAGGGAAATCCCTGTTCGTATCGTCAACGCTGACATAGCTATACTTGAAGACATCTCCTTCCTTCTCTATCTTAAAGCCGTGCTGCTGATAATTGCAAAGGCCCTCAGGATAGTCTTTGTCGGCGAGTTCCCAGCGCCTCAAATCCCAGTACCTCAGACCTTCATAAGCGAGCTCGACCTTACGCTCCTGACGAATCTGGGCCATCAGTTGTTCTCTTCCATGGAGATCAGTGTATGGCAGACCCACACGAGAGCGAATCTTTTTGATGATCTTATTAGCCTCAGTCTCATTATTCTGAGTGGTGGACATCACGTAAGCCTCAGCCTTGTTAAGAAGCACCTCAGCATAACGAAGGAAGGTGAAAGACTGACTGCTTCCCGAGGTGGTGATGTCATAAGACTCATCCACAAGTTTACGCAGATAATATCCGGTAACGGTCTTGCCTTTAGGAGTCTTCTCCGTCCTCCACTCTGCCCATCCGTCTGTACCTCCGATGTAAGGCTCGATCTTGCGGCCCTTCCACTCGGCACCATTATAGAGTATGGTGGCATGGAAACGAGGTTCCAAATCCTCATAAGGAGGGGTGGCGGTGACTCCATCAGCATGCCAAGGTCTCCAGTCAGGGAAACCTCCAGTAGCGAGCTCATAGCTCTCCACCATCTCCTGAGTAGGAACGCCATAAGCGCCTCCCGACTGATTAGCTATCGTGTAATCCCCACCAGGCGTGTAATAAGAATTAAAACTATGGGTAACACCGTCAGCGAGACTGAAATAGTACTGGAGAATAGCTTCCTTGTTTCCATCCTTAGTATAGGCGTCCGCATAATTCTCGACAAGGTCGTAACCGAGCTTGCCAACCTCATCGGCAGCCTCGATTACCACATCCCAACGCTTTGCATAAAGCATAGCGCGGCTCAGCATTCCCCAGGCAGTACCCTGGTTAAGCCTACCGTTCGAAGCTGAAGGCAGAGGCAGAGTGGCAGCAGCGGCCCTGAGGTCTTTTTCCACTTGGTCCCAGCCCTCCTGCTCAGTAGCCAGAGCGTGGTCCTTCGTGATGGAGGCGATATCTTCGTAAATTATCACTTCCTTATAACGCTTTATCAGCTCGAAGTACATCCATCCACGAAGGAATTTAAGCTCCCCTTCGAGACGGGTCTTATCCTCATCGCTCATCTGCCCATAGAGATAGAGATTCTGCAGAGCTTCGTTAGTGCGGCCTATGGCCCTATAGAGCGTACCCCAGTATCCCATATACACATCCACATGGCCTGGAGTCAAAATACTTCCTCCATAAGCCATCTCAGAAGGGATGTAGCACATAGCATTATATTCATAAGTAGTGTATTTCAGCTCATCGGTAAGACTTTCAGTCAGGCCAAGTGTAGTAGGAGCAGCATACAAATCCCAGATATAACTATAAAGAAAATTGATGTTATTCTCTGCCTTTTCGGTAGTGGCCCATATAATCTTAGGAGACACTCGGTCAGTAGGTGTCATATCTAGGAAACCTTCGCAGGAACAAAGTGCCAGCGAACTGACCAACAATACTATTAAATTCTTTTTCATATCTCCCTTAAAATGTTAAAGTGAAACCTCCCATCAGCAGAGTCTGCTGTGGATAATAACCATTGTTTACCTCTGGAGATTCAGGGTCAATTCCCTCAGGCAGGCCGTCCAGAGTAAAGAGATTCTGTCCTTCCACAAATACTCTCAGATTAGATATTCCCAGAACTGAAAGAACTTTTTTAGGCAAGGTATAACCGAGCTGGGCTGTCTTTAGACGAAGATAGGTTCCGTCCCTAAGCCAGAAAGTGGAAGCCACACCATTGTGTCCACCGTGATTGGTTTTAGACAATGTGATTCTCGGGAAAGTACCGTCAGGATTGAACTCCGAATAGGCGTTTTCCACCAGGAAGAGAGGAGAGTTGGCATTTTCCTTAAAGGTCTGGGTCCAAATGGTATTGTCATCGTTACTGTTATAGTAAGTTCCGGTAAGGGATACGTCAAAGAGGGAGCCTCCGGTAAACTGGGCATTGAAATCAAAGCCGTTCCAGGAGAGATTGATGTTCAGACCATAGGTCAGACGAGGTCTGTTACTGAGTCCGAAATAACCCTTGTCTTCGTCGTCAATCACACCATCACCATTGATATCCACATATTTGATGTCACCCACATTAGGTCGGGTTTTGTACCAGGCGCTGTTATCGATTTCCTCTTCGCTACGGAAAAGCCCATCCGCCTGCCATACATACATACTTCCGTAAGTACTACCCACCACGCGCTGATAATCCTGAATATTGGCATTATCCTTATACTTGAGCCAACGGGTATGCGAATAGGTAAGGGAAGCAGTGATGTCATACCAGAATGGCTTTCCGAAGAGTTCGAAATGATTCCTGTGGGAAAGCAGGAGATCTATACCCTGGGCATCGATGGCGTTATAGTTAATCACGCTCGGATAAAAGCCTCCCATAGAAGGTGTGAATCCTGAAGACTGATAAGAAAGCATATCGTAAGTGTAATTATAGAAAGCATCGACTTCCATTCCGAAAAGTCCTTCCCATAACTGCATATCCATACCCACATTCCAGCTCTGAGTCTTCTCCCATGTCAGATCCATATTAGGAACTCCTGTGGTGCTGAAAGATGGGAACACCCCGTTAGGATAAACGACATTCAGGCTCTGGGCATAGGAAGACATATACATATACGGAGAAACGGAGTCATTTCCAAGAAGACCCACTGAAGCCCTCAACTTAAGGTCGGAGACAAAATCGTATTCCTTCATAAAATCTTCCTTGGAGAGTCTCCATCCTAAGGAAGCTGAAGGGAAGAAGCCCCAACGGTTCTTCTTATTCATTCCGGAGAACTTATAAGAGCCATCCATACGACCTGTAATCTCAAATAGATATCTCTCGTCGTAATCATAGCGAAGACGGAAGACATAACCCTCGGTACGGGAAGTATCGCTCCATCCACCGATAGGATCTTTGGTAGGCTGACCGAAAGATAGTTCCGGAAGCTCTGCAAATGGGATGTCCTTGGCATAAGCTGAAAGACCATTACTCCTGTAATCGCGCCACTCGCCCAGAATCATAGCATCTATATTATGCTTGCCGAAACTGTTCACATAGTTAGCGCTCAACTGTCCCACCATAGTCTGATAGAAAGAAACGCCCTCTCCGAGATTAGACACATTGTCGGAAATATGAGGATTATCATTTCTGATTACCCAATTCCAGGTGCCGGTGGTCTCATCATACACGTTCTGAGACATCGTATAAGGCAGAGACAGGTTCTTGTTATAACTGGTATAATAGTCGTAGGAACCGCTGGCCTTCAAAGACAGGCCCTTGATGAATGGGATATTGAAAATCAAAGAGGCATTGGCATCCATCTCGGAAGTTCTAGTCTTCTTATAGCCGGACTCGTAGATGGCAGCAAGCGGGCTCACCAGACAGTCTTGGTTACCTTGAACTGCGCCGGTGTAATGCCCGTTCATCTTTACTGGAAGATACGGATGCATCTGAATGGTCTGGCGGGCTATGGAGAACCAGCCGACCTCAGAATAGCCATTGTCCGCGCCACCAGAAAGGAAGGCCGGAGAATTGCGGTCAGTCATAACTCCGCTAAGACCGGCAGTGAATTTCAGGTTCTTAGCGATTTCACTCTCGACATTCACACGCACATTATATCTGTTATAGGTGAAATTGTCGATATTACCCTGCTGGTCGAGAATACCTCCGGAAACGAAGTAACTGGTCTTCTCGTTACCTCCCTGAACGGTAACGTTATGCTTCTGGTTGAAGCCGGTTCCAAAAACGAGGTCGATGTAATTCACATTGTCCCATCCGTCAGTAGGGTCGCCGTTGAGAATCAGATTGACGATGTCCTGCGAATAGACCGGTGTATAGTCAGATGGCGAGCTCACCTCTCCGTTTGCCTTCTGGTCCATATAACGAGCTATGTCGTAGTATTTTACGAACTGCTCGCCATTCATAAACTGAGGGAAATTGGCATTCACTGACGCACCAAGTGAAGCGTTGTAGCTGATCTTCGCATCGCCCTTCTCGCCTCGCTTGGTAGTGACGATAATCACACCGCCGGCAGCGGCAAGACCGTAAACGGCAGCGGAAGCACCGTCCTTAAGTACGGAGATGCTCTCGATGTCGGCAGGGTCGATGTCGTTAATGTTATCTACCGGAAAACCGTCCACCACATAGCTGACTCCATATACGGAACCGCGGATACGCAGACTGGCTTGGTCAAGTCCAGGTTCACCGCTCTCCTGAACGGAAGAAATTCCAGGAAGACGTCCTGCGAGCACCTGTGAGACATTGGTAGCCGGTGCCTTCAGAAGTTCTTCTCCCTTAATGGCGGAAACCGCGCTGGTTATAGAAGATTTTTTCTGCTGACCGTAACCTACCACCACCGCATCTTCGAGGAAAACCCTGTCCTCCTCCAACACAATGTCGATAGTGGCCTCGCCTTGATAAACTTTTGTAACTGTAACGTATCCCAGATAAGAGAATTGGATCGTCTGTCCCTTCTGGACGGAAATGGAATACGCTCCGTCTAAATCAGAGATGGATCCTTCAAGTACATTCCCCCCGTTATCCAAAACGGCAACAGTTACCCCTGGGATAGGATAACCATTTGTGTCATAAATAGTTCCTTTCAGGTTAGGCTGAGCAAAAGCCAAACTGAGATTAACTATCAGTGCCACGAGGACACAATAGAAACGCATAAAGATTTGTGTTATTAACTGTTTGTAATACAATAATAACGATAAAAAGTGAACTTTCCTAAGAAAATCCACTTTTTATATACAGATGGAAAACTTTCGCTTTCCAAGATGACAATTATGTCTTTACTCGGCTGCTGCCTCGCTCTGCTCTGCGCTTTCAACTGCCGGCTGCTCCACTGCAGGAGCCTCAGCCTTTTTAGCGCTACGGCGAGTAGTCTTCTTCGCTGCCTTCTTAGGAGCAGAAGCAAGTGCTGCCTCGTTGAAATCCACGAGCTCGATAAGAGCCATCTCAGCGGCATCACCCGGACGGAAACCTAAGTGAAGTACACGGGTATATCCACCAGGTCTTTCTGCTACCTTAGGGGCGACGGTGCGGAAAAGTTCGCTGACTGCCTCCTTGTTCTTAAGATAGCTGAATACGATACGACGTGAGTGGGTACTATCCTCCTTGGACTTGGTGATAATAGGCTCCACATAGCTCTGAAGAGCCTTTGCCTTAGCCACAGTGGTAGTGATTCTCTTATTGAGGATCAGAGAGCAGGCCAAGTTAGAAAGGAGTGCCTTGCGGTGTCCACTCTGACGTCCGAGATGATTGATTGATTTATTGTGTCTCATCTTTTATACGTTCTTTTTCTTTGGTTCAATATTGTACGATGTAACATCCATTCCGAAAGAGAGTTTGTTCTGCTCTACGAGCATATCAATCTCATTCAAGGACTTGCGTCCGAAGTTACGGAACTTCATAAGCTCACTGCGGCTGTATGACACGAGGTCTGCAAAGGTGTCGATATCTGCTGCCTTAAGGCAATTGAATGCCCTGACAGAGAGACCTACGTCTGAGAGTTTGGTCATAAGCAGGTGACGGATACGAAGGCTTTCTTCGTCAAGCTCCTTGCTGTCGGGTTCCACTACGCTGTCCAAAGAGACTTTTTTCTCGTCAGTGAACAGTCTGAAATGGTAAATAAGGATATTCGCTGCGTCCTGAAGGGCCTCATCCGGAGAGATACTTCCGTCGGTAACCACCTCGAGATTCAGTTTCTCGTAGTCTGTCTTCTGCTCTACACGCCAGTTCTCAACTGTCCAATTGACTTTGCGGATAGGAGTGTAGATGGCATCTACAGGAATGGTACCGATAGGAGTATTCTCATCTCTGAGCTCGTCAGCAGGCACGAAACCGCGACCCTTGGTAATAACGATCGAGATTTCGAGCTTAACTGATGGTTCAAGAGAGCAGATGTGCTGCTCAGGATTCAACACCACGAAAGAAGACAATCCCTTGGAGATATCCTCTGCTGTAAAC
>CAMFSN010000027.1 GCA_945983015.1 uncultured Bacteroidales bacterium | reverse complement strand
CTCACCGCGAGCCCTTGGACGACAGGTTCCGTGAGTAAAATCGCCATTTTTACTCACCGATGGTCTCTGAAAACTATGTTCCGTGAGTGAATCAGCCTTTTTACTCACCGCGGACCTCTGGAATTTAGGTTTGGTGAGTAAATCGCCATTTTTACTCACCGCGGGACTTTGGTCGGATGGTAAGATGAAAACTACCTGGATGTATAGGCGGGAGGCTGTCGGCTTCGAAGGACGTGCCGCCCACGGCTCGGGAGTGGGTGCCGAGATCCGCGGCTGGCGTAAGTGGAGAGGAAACTAGGTGGAGGCAAGTGGAGCCAGGCGTGATCGAGAAGTCGAGCAGCCTCCGCCTGAAAACACTATCCCGTGAGCAAATCGGGCTTTTTACTCACCGGTGACCTCTGAAAACCCTGACCCGTGAGTAAATCGCCATTTTTACTCACCGTTAGTTCCAGGTCAGAAGGTAAGAGGGAAACTACTTGGATGGTAAGAGGGAAACTACCTGGATGTAAGGGAGGAAATCTAGCTGGATGAGATCGGGGACCTATACGTAGGCGTGGAGGCACTTATCCTGGATATAATAGGGAATAGACTTTGCGAAAAAATTAGCTGCTTTTTCGCTTTGTTTGAGGTGGGGGAATTTTTTTGTATTTTTGTGACGACTCATTTAAGGAGAGTGTTATTGCTTTGAGTAGAGTTTTTTAGTTATAGACAAGATGATTCGAACTATAGTTTTTGATCTCGGGGGAGTGCTGATAGATCTGGATATCGTGGCCTGCATAAGGGCTTGTCGAGAAGAGATTGGCTTTGATAAGGCCGCGGAACTTCTGGATCCTTGCCATCAGAAGGGCATATTCCAAAAGCTGGAGGCAGGGGAAGTAAGTCCGGAGGAATTTGCCGCTGAAGTTCTGAAAATGTGCCGCCTGGGAACTACTGTGGAACAGGTGGCTCACGCCTTCAGAAAGCTTCTGCTGGGGGTGGACCCGAGAAAGGTTGAGCTTTTGAAGGAACTTGGCCAAAAGTATGATCTGTATCTGCTGAGTAATAACAACGCTATTTCTATGGCATCGAGTAAAAAGATGTTCGAGGATTTGGGAATTCCTATGGACAAACTCTTCAAAAAACTCTTTCTCTCTTATGAGATGCATCTGCTGAAGCCTTCGGATGAGATTTATCAGGAGGCTATAAGGCAGATAGGAGGGGAGCCTTCGGAGATGCTTTTCGTCGATGACTCGCAGATTAATGTGGATGCAGCTATCCGTAACGGGATGCAGTCGATCTGTTACAAGCCTGGCACTTGTCTTAGAACTGCTTTGAGTGAAGTCTTGAATGATTAAGCCCACGGTCAAATCCATTGCTATAACTAATGTCATATTTTTAGCACTCTAAATCCCTTTTCCACACCACACAAGCACACTTCAGTCACACTATCACACACAGAATAACGTCACTCTTCACCACACCACTTCAATCTCTATACATCACACAATCACCCTTCACCCACCACTTTAACATCTCCTCATAATAACATCTCACAAACACAGCTCAAATTCACTCCATAGCTATAATCTTACAAGTTCCCTATGATTACATCCCTAATAATCAGCCTTTTAACTTTGGTTCACCCTAGCCTTAAAGATTTGGACAGGGTGGTAAACAACTACAGTGTCTATGAAGCGAAGCGTTTGGAGAAGATTGAGACTTGCAAAGCTAAACTCGACACTGCCTCCCAGGTCAATCTGGCCGCCATCTACGACGAGTTGTTTTCCCTGTACTACAGTTTTCAGGTGGACTCAGCGATGGTTTACGCCCATAAGGGTATAGAACTTTGCCGAGAACTTGCAGACCCTGAGGGGGAGCAGAATGCCTTGTTGAACTTGGCATCGAGTTATCAGGCGAGGGGCTTATACTTCGAGGCGATGCAACTGATGGCACAGGTGAGCGAGGAAAAGTTCGAAATGAGATTGGCCTCGCTGTATAATACCATCTATTCGGCACTCAGCACCTTAAGTACTGACCCAAGCCTGGACGAGGAATACGACAAAAAGGCCAATTATTATAAGGAACTGCTCTTGGAAAAGGAACCTAATCTGGTCTATGTGATCTGCGACACCCTCATTCAGGCCGGAAAAGTCGAGGAGGCACTAGACATCATCATACCTTTCTGCGATTCCCTGGATATCCGAGATCCGATAGTCGGTCCTGCCGCTTATTCCGCCGCCGACGTCCTGCTTCGCCTGGGTTATGACAAGCGGGCCAAGCAGTACTTCATCAGTTCGGCCTATAACGATATGATAGAAGGAAACAAGGAGTATCTTTCCCTTATAAAACTCTCCATTATGCTCTTTCAGGAAGGAGATTTGAACAGAGCATACGCCTATATCAATAGAGCTATCGCGGATGCGACCTATTGTGGCTCAATGATCAGAATAGAAGAGGTTTCTAATAATATTCCGGTCATTATCAATGCATATAACAAAGTTGTTAGACGGAATTTTCTCACTATGATTTTGATTATCATAGTACTTTTGTTCCTTGGAATCCGCATTTCTGCCCTTAGTGTGAAGCTCCGGAATCAGAAAGAAAGCCTGAGTGAGTCTAACCGCCAGCTCATTATTTCCCATAGTCTTCAGGAAGAGGCGAACCGCAAGACCCGTGAGGCTTCGAACATTAAGAACACCTATATCACTCAACTAATGCTCGAATGCATCAGTCGTATAGAAAGGATGGAGGAATACAAAAAGAACCTCAAGCGTCTGGCCCATACTTCAGACTTGGACGAGTTAAAGAAGGAGTTGCGTTCCACTGCTCTGGTGGAGGCGGAGTGGAAGTCTTTCTACAATGTCTTCGATATCACCTTCTTATCCCTTTTCCCTAGCTTTGTCAAGGATCTGAACGCCCTGCTTCAAGAGGAGTCCAGGTTCTCAGAAGATACTTCCGGCGGACTTAGTGCCGAGCTCAGGATCTATGCTATGATAAGATTGGATATAGACAGTACGGATAAGATAGCCTCCCTGCTGCGTTATTCAAAGGCGACCATCTATGCCTATCGCTCCAGAACCAGACTCAAAGCCTTGAATCCGGCTAGTTTCGAGGAAGACGTAAAACGCATCGCCTCCATCTGATTCTTTTTGTTTAAATCCTGTATTTTTAATAAATTTGCTAGACCCTTTCGATGGAGAGAGGATTGCCTGTGTTCAAGTCTCGAATATCCAAAATTCTCTTTTTAGGAGTAAGGGTCAGATAAACAAATATTTACTTGAGAAACTTAAAATTAGTAGTGTATTTAATATTTTAACAAATGAAAAGAGTTTTTGCAGTACTTGCTGCCGCTTTATTATTAGCTTCCTGTCAGCAGAAAGTTGAAGAGCCAAAGCCTGAATCCGGAGATTTCACCCTCGAAATCACAAATCTTCAAGCCGGTTATCTTTACTTGAACATTCTTCCTAAAGACAATGAGATGACTTATTACTATAATCTGCTCGTCAAGGAAGATATTGAAAATCTCAGCGATGAGCAGCTTCTCGCTTCCGATCTGAAGTATTTTGAGTCTCTCGCTCAGCAGAAATCCTTGAGTCTGAGCGATTTCTTGAGCCAGGCTCTGGTCAGCGGACAGCGCAAGTGGCGTTTTACCGGACTTATGCAGAGTTCAGATTACGTTATTTATATCTATGGCATTTCCTCCAGCGGGGAAGTCCTGACCGATGTCCAGAGACTCGATGTCCACACTCCTGCCGTACAGAAAGTAGATTGTGACTTCGAAATAGTGGCTTCGAACATCCAGGCTACTTCTTTCACTGTCACCATCTCCCCTTCGGATGACGAGCTGGCTTATTTCTATGACATCTTCCCTGCCGAGTACTACGAAAGCCTTTGCGGCAGTCAGCCTGAGGGTATAATAGATTATCTGCCAAGCTACATTACAGAGCTTGCCGCCCAGAACTCCGTGGATATTCCGTACATGGTCTCTCAGGTCTGCACCTTCGGTGCCACGGTGGAGGATTTCACTTCTGCCAATGGCCTTACCCCTTCCAGCAGTTACTTTGTCTTTGCGGTAGGAATCGGGCCTGACGGCAGCTGCACTACCGATCCGGTGGTTAAACAGATTCAAACCGCAGCACCTCCTGTCAATACTTTCACCCTTTTGGCTGGCAGTATAGGGCATTCCAGCGCTTCCTATGCCGTCAGTCCCGCTCACAGCGAGTCTTATGTGGCTCTCTTTGAGCGCAAGTGCTATCTGAGCGATGCAAGCGGCGCTCTTCTTCCTTCCGAGACCATCATCTCTGAAATCCTGGCATCTCAGGGAGATAAGATTGCAGATCACATCTACAGCGGGAATAATACCATCAGCGAGTGTCCTCTGGTCCCTGACGAGGACTACTGCATTCTGGTCTTCGGTTACTTCTCCGGTGAAGTTACCACCACTCTCTACTGCGAGGAGTTCCACACCGCAGCGGTCAGCCCTGACAGTCAGCAGTCGTTCAACATAATGAGTTCCGAGCATACGAGCACATCTTTTGCCGTCTCTTTCAGCCCATATTATACTAACAGGCCATTCATTGCCAATTATCTTCCGCTCGAGACCTTCCTTGCCTACGGCGGAGACCTCTCTGACCAGGCTAAGACCAATGCGGCCATCCGCCGATATAATGACGAGGAGATAGAAAGGCTTTATCAGGACTGGTCCCTTAAGGCTAATGCCGACAAGAAAGAGTTCCTTCACAGACGTCTATATACCGAATATGTATCCAATGTCATAGAAGGGCTGACTCCTAATACCGAATATCTCTGCTATGCAGTGGGAATGGCAGCGGATGGGACTTATACCACAGACTGTTTCACCCTTAAGACAAAGACTAAGAACGAGTACTCCACTCCTCAGCTCTCTGAGGTGCTTCCTTACCTCAGCGGCTCCTGGCTTACTCTCTGGTTCTATATAAATCCTGATACCGGCGCCACTCTTCAGGGTGTGGAGAGCAGGATTAACGACAGCTCTTTCTATGATCTCAGTGACGAGCAGATACGGGATTATTTCTATGAGGGCTACGACTGGGAAAGTGGCATGCAGTCTCCTCGCAGACTTAGGCCTGCAAGTGAATATATTCAGCACCCTGTAGGAAACGTCACTTCTTCCGACGTGGTCTATGCCGCCGGTATTCTGGTAGGAGAAGACAAGGATAGCTACACGGTATTCAGATATAAATATCCTTCCGAATGAAAGTTTTAAAAACATTGGCCTTAAGTCTTTTGGCTCTGCTCTTCGGATGTCAGCAGAAAGTTCAGGAACCGCTCCCTAATGAGCAGGAGCCCTCATACAAGCTGGGGGATTACTATGCGAAGGGTCTGGCCAAGGGCGTGATTGTGTCCCTGGATGAGGATGGGGAGCACGGACTGTTGTTAAGCTTGGATGAAAAGAGCCTGCAATGGTCCACGCTGAGCTCATCCATCATTTGTGGAGCCAGCTATGTCAGTATAGATGATGGAGCAGTGAACGCCGAAGGAGTAAAGGGCTTATATGAGAATTGGCCTGAAGAGTTTCCGGCCATAGCCTGGTGCTCTTCGAAGAATCTCGGGGCGCTGAATTCCTGGTATCTGCCCGCCGCTTCGGAGATAAGGCTTATTCTGGATGTGGCAGGGACTCAAAGTTCTATAAATGAGACGCTTGTAGCTAATGGGGGAACTGCTGTCTCTCCGGAGGAACTCTATTGGTCTTCGACTGATGCCGGAGCCCAGATAGCTTACTCCTATAGGTACCGTGCCGATTTGAAGCCCGAGGACGAGCTTTACGATATGAGTCCTAAGAAAAATTCTCTACATTGTAGATGTGTCAGACGATTCTAATATGAAAAAATTTATACTTTTAGCCTTTTCTGCCCTCTTGCTTTTGTCCTGTAATAAGCAGGAGCCTCAGGAGCCTCAGAAAACTTACCTGCTCAGTTTGGACAAAAGGCTTGTAGTGGCTGAAAATACAGGGGGAGAATATAAAGTAGCTTATTATCTGACAGATGATTCGGGGGCACAGATAGATATTCCCGACCCTGAGAATGTCAGTGTGAGTTCTAATGTGGACTGGGTGCACGACTTCAAGTGCTATTCCAGCTATCTGTCTTTTACGGTGGAGCCGAATGAGTCCAAATCTTCCAGGTATGTTACTCTGACGGTCCATTACGGGCCTAGCTATCTTAGCCTTTTCGTATCTCAGAGTGGTGCAGGGGAAGATCTGGACGCCATCTCAAAGATGAATTTCGATATCACTTATCAGATAGACGGGCCTCACGTGGAGATGAGGGTAAAACCCGAATTCGATTATGTGCGATATTACATAGCTTATTCTAAAAAATCTGAGGTGGACCAGTATCAGGATCGTATCCAGGCTGTGATTAAGGCCAATGTCGAGAAGTATCTCTCTGGCGAGATCAATGCTCTGGTGAATTACGGCGGCTATACTTTCGAGGATGCGCTCGATCTTTATGCCACTCCTGGTAAAAGGACGGTGAGCATGTCCCTGAATGGAGAATCGGACTATGTGGGCTGGTGCTGCGCCATCAGTAATGAGGCCAAGGTTATCTCCGATGTGGTAATGAAGGAATTCCGTACGGGAAGCATTCCTCCATCAGATAATAAGCTGGAAGTTAGCCTTTTAGATATTAACTGCGATAGGGTGAGCTATTCTGTTCAGACCTCCAATGAGGATCAGTGGGCCTCTTTGGTGCTGCCGGCCTCCGAGATAGAGGGGCTTTCCGACGAGCAGCTTTTGGAGCTTTTTAACTCCAGTGAAGATGTCACCCTCTACCTTCATTTCGGGCCTTGGGAAGGCACAGTGAAGGGATTGGAAGCCGATAGGGATTATGTGATTCTGAACTTTGGCTACAGTTGGGGCTTTAATACCACGGACTTTATCAAGACTGAGTTTCATACCCTTTCCTATTCTCAGTCTCCAAGTCTGGAGTTTAGTCTGAATCTGCAGAAAGTGACTCATTACAGGGCCACTTGTCATATAGCACCTCAGGAGAAGACACTTCTTTATTATGTGGATCTGCTTTTCCCTGGAGAGACGCCTCAGCAGGCCCAGGAGGATATCAATTCCCAGATAGACTGGATGGTGGAGAGCGGCTATGGAAGCAGGCTGGATATACTTAGGCAGATGGGCTATAGAGGCGAACAGCTTATTACTAAGACAGACCTCAGACCTGAAAGCACTTATTCTTTCATAGTGCTGCCTATAGATGAAAATAGCGGAGAGTTTAGCGGATCTGTAGTCTGCTCTGAGCCTTTTACCACTCCTAAGGCGGAAGTCTCATCTTCCTATATCAGTTTTGTGAAAGGGGAGACTTATGAGCAGGATTCTTACGCTATGCTTCCTCTCAGTGTAGAAAAGCACGGGGACGTGCAGGAGTATTGGTACTGTATCTACGAGGGAGATCTCAGTGATACTGATAAAATCCCTGATTCTACTATTAAGGATTACCTGCTCGAAGAGGATGGTATCAAAAACGAGCCTAGCCATATCATAGCCTGCGAGTATAATACTACTTATACCCTGGTGGGAGTATGCAACGATTCTATGGATAACTGGAGTCCTGTGAGCAGGGAAGTTTTGAAATTCACGAAATGACAAGAAAATCTTTACACTCTGCCCTTATTCTGCTCAGCCTTGTAAACTTTTGCTTTACATCCTGTCAAGAAGAATTAAACTTAGGGAAGCCTTCTTCCAAGCTTTTAGGCTATCAGGGGCAGAAATGCTCTGAGGCTTCGCTGCTCTTATTTCTGGATGGGGAGTACAGCCGGCTTTGGCAGAGTGGGGATAGTCTGGGATTGATAAGTGGCCTGGATATCCCTGATGCCAGGATTCAGCCGGCCCTGATGGGGCAGCCGAAGAATATGGAATTGGCCCGAAAGCTTGGTCTGGACAGGTGTTTCTGCCTGGATTTCGACACGCTCTATCCTATGGAGCAGGCTATGGAGCGACTCGAGCAGAACCCTCACGTGGAGGCTTATCAGTTTAACGCTGTCCGTCGGGCAGCGCCGGTGGGGGAGGTGAAGGCTGCATTGAAAAGCGGGGAGGAGCAGTGGAACCTGGAGATGATTAGTTTGGCTCAGGCCAGGGGCCTGTGCACTCCGGACCCGCAGCTCGTAGTGGCCGTGGTGGACGGGCCGGTGAAGTGGGACCATAGGGAATTGGCCGACAATATGTGGGTGAATGAGGCGGAGGCGAATGGGCTTCCAGGGGTGGATGACGATGCCAATGGCTATGTGGACGATGTGTATGGCTATAATTTCGCTCAGAACAAGGGGGAGATAGACTGGTCTGCTCCGGATGAGATAGGCCACGCCACCCACGTGGCAGGTATAGTGAATTCAATTGCTGACGGGGTCAGGATAATGTCTGCCCAAGTCTTTTATGGCTCTTCTCAAAGCGCCTCTGACCTACAGGTGGGCAATGCCTTCATCTATGCTGCGGATAACGGAGCCTGTATCGCTCAGTGCTCTTACGGCTATGACGGCGGCACCTATAAGACTGATAATGCTTACATTAACAAGTGGCCTTTCGAGTATAGGGCCTTGAAGTATTTTACTGATCCTCAGAATGCCAATTCTCCTGTCCTCGAGTCGAATATCCTGGTCTATGCCGCCGGCAATGAATCGTTTTCCTACTCTTCTTACCCGGGAGCCCTGCCTTTCTGTGTCTCGGTTACTGCGCTGAATAGAAAGGGTTATCCCGCCACTTATACGAATTATGGTCTGGGCTGTAATATCGCGGCCCCAGGGGGAGATGATGACGAAGGAGATGAAGGCAAAATCCTTTCTTGCGGAATAGCGGAGATAAATGGAGAATATGCCTATATGTCAGGAACTTCTATGGCTTGCCCTCACGTGAGTGGAGTTATAGCCCTGGGACTTTCCTATGCCGCCAGACTGGATAAACGTTTTAGTACTGAGGAGTTTATGGCCCTGCTTTATGCCTCTGTAGAGGACATTGACTCTAAACTGTCAACTGCTGAATGGAAGACCTACTATAAGCGTATGGGGACAGGTCTTATCGATGCCTGGCGTATGCTGATGCAGGTGGAGGGGACTCCTTCGGCTCTGCTTGCCGCTGGGAAGGAATGTAAGCTGGATCTCAAGCCTTATTTCGGGATGGGAGCTGCCACTCTCACTTATACTGGCGTGGAAGTGGAGCCCCTTTATGCTGAGGCTCTGGGAATCGTGAGTGAGCCTGTGGTCAAGGATGGAGTCCTGAGTATCAGATGCCTGGAGAAAGGCTGCGGGAAAATCAAGGTCAAGGCCATAGCCGGAGGTTCGGTAATAGGTGGACCAAACGGAACGGGAGGCAGTGAAATTGTAAGGGAGATATCTATAATCAGCCGGTGTGACAGCGCCGATAACAATGCTTGGCTATGAAGAAATTGGCATTCTTGATAATAAGCGCCTTGCTGCTTTTCGCCTGTGAGAAGCAGCCGGAGTTCAAGTCCGAGGACTTAGTGGGGGAGTGGCATCATCACTCCGAGTACGAAGAGGGGAGCGTGGTGGATGTATATGTCGCCTTCGAAAAGGATGGCTCCTTTCGTCTGTACCAGTTGATAGGAGAGGGCAGATATACATTTTATTCCGGTAGCTGGTCCTTTGAAGGCGACCTTTTGAGCGGGACTTACGAGGATGGCTGCGCCTGGGCCAGTTCCTATAGGGTGGAATTCCTTCAGGATGCGCTGCTGCTTAGATGCAGTCTTCACCCTGAAGAGGAATACCTTTACCTGGCTTGCACTATCCCGACGGACTTAGTTATTTATTAATCAGACCGGTATAGGCGATGATGGCGTTGCGGTAGGCTATGAGGGCATCGCTCTTATCTACAGAAGCCTGATGGAACTTGCTCTCGGCTTGGAGTAGTTCCTGCAGAGGAATTAGACCAGCCCCGTAGTTCGAAAGGGCTATTTCGTAGAGCCTTTGGCAAGTATTCAGAGCCTGCTGCTTTAGTTGCCACTGATCATAGCTGGAGTTGAGGTCCAGCCAGAGTTTGGCCACCAGCAGTTGCAACTGCTCAGCTATATACTCCCTTTCGTTTTCGGCCTTTTCAATCTCAGTCTGTATCCTTTTCGCTTTTTTTGAAGTCTTAGCCCAGTCTGAAATCGGAATCTGCAGGGTGGCGAAGGCTATGGAGTTGAACCTGGCCTTGTTATAGAGGTCGGAATAGCCCGCAGTGGCACCTATCGCCAGTTGTGGCAGGCTTTCCCCTATGCTTATCTTCTTTTCCATCTGCTTGGCCTTCACCTGCAGGTCCAGCAACTGGCTTTCTTCCATATTGCTCACTATTTCCGCAGGATCGCGATAGTAGAAATCCGGTGTCTGGGCTTCTACACTTTCTCTTTTCAGGCTTAGAGAATCCGCATAGACGTATTTTAGGCCAATGTTATTCAAGAGATTCAGTTTCAGGAGTTTCACTCCGCTTTCTGCCTGTTTGATTCCGATTTTCAGCTCGTTTCTTTTGACTTCCAGCTCCAAGAGTTCGCTCTCGGAACTCAGCCCTGATGCCACGGCCCCTTTCAACTGCCCGTGAATGGTTTCCAAACTCCTGTCGAGGTATTTGAGATTCTCTATCTTTTCCTCCAGGGAGGCTATCTCCCACCAGGCCTTCTCTATTTCTTCAGCGCTTTTCCTCTCCTGTATGCTTAGTTTGAGTTCCGAGGCCTTGACTCCCAAAGCGGCGAGCTTGTTCCCGTTTACTATGCGTCCTCCCGCGAAAAGGGGCTGCATAATGGATATGGAAGTGGAGTAGCCGCTTTTGAATGCGCTGTAGCTGGTGTTTATGCCATAAGTTCCGGCCAATTCCTGAGCTTTTTCCTGAATTCCCCATGCGAAGTCATTGTTCCCGAGTATATCGGTGATACTTATCTCCAGCAGTGGGTCCATAGCGTAGAAACTCATAGCCATAGCGTTTAGCTTGGGGAAGTATTCAGTGAAGACCTCGTCTTTTTGAAGCCTGGCCGCCTTGAGTTCCAGCCTGGAATTTTTTAACTCTATGTTATTCTGTCTCGCGCAGTTCAGAGCCTCTTCAAGGCTGAGTTCTATCCTCCCTGAATCCTGAGCCCTAAGCCCCAGACTTGGGCCCAGACAGGCGAGCAGCACAAGTATCTTTGTCTTATTTCTCATTTCTTTTGAAGATTTGCCAGTAAGAGATAGGCATTATTAAGGTAATCAGGAAGATGGAAAGCAGGGTACCGAAGCAGATGACCACTCCCATTGGCATCCAAAGCAGGTCTCCGCTGATAATCATAGGGAGCACTCCCAGGGCGGTGGTGCAGGAGGTAAGGAAAATTGGCCTCATTCGGCGTTTTCCGGCTTCCCGAGCCGCTTCCTTAATGGAGAAGCCCTTCTGGTAATGCAGTTCCTCGGCGTATTCGAACATAATGATGCCGTTTCGCACTATGATGCCCACCAGGGAGATGAGTCCGAGCACTGCCGTCATCGAGAAGTCCAGGTCGAAGAGCCAGAGGCCGAAGAAGGCTCCGAAAAGGCAGAGGCTGCTCAGGACTATGGTCAGTATGGCCAATGATATCTTCTTGAAGTGGAAGAGCAGAAAGACGAAGAGTACGAATACCGCTGCCAGGAAGGCCAAGGCGATTTCCGGTCCCACACTGCTGTTAATGCTGTTCAGCCCGCCGAATTCCACTCTCACCCCTTCCGGAAGTTCCAGCTCCTTCAGGTATTTTTTAATGGCTTTGGTGGCCAGGGGCTGACTCATTCCGTACTTCATATCGGCTCCGATGTAGATGAGTTGCTGCCCGTTGTTACGGCAGATGAGTTCTGGATTCCACTCAGCCTCCATATCGGCCACCTGTCTTAGAGGCACCATCACCCCTGGGATGGAACTTGGTACCAGACAATTTTCCAGATCTTCGTAGCTGGCTTGTTTTCCAAGGGATTGAGAGTATAGATTTACAGGAATATCCTTTCCATCTTCTCTCAAACTGCTGATAGGAGTCCCCGAGAGACTGCCGCTGAGGAAGACATTCATCAGGACCCTGTTAACTCCGAGCTGGGAGGCTTGCTCGCTGTCCATCTTCAGCTTGATGGCCGGCAGCAGGTTGTCGGTATCGGAGTGTACCCATTTGAGCATATCAAGTCCTGCCATATAGCTTTTGATGGAGTCTGCCACAGTTCGAATCTGCTCGTAGTCTTCTCCTATCACTTTGATTTCCACAGGAGTAGCCACGCCCTGGTAATCCATCTGCTTGAAATGTATTTTCGCATTAGGGAAGTAATGCTCGTAGTAGTCTTCAAGTTCCTTCAGAGCGGACTGGGTGGCTTTGTTCGATTTGGTGTTCACTATGAGCTGGGCCACGTTCGGGCCTGGCAGGATAGGATTGTAGGTGGCGTGGAATCTAGGGGTTCCGCTGCCTATGAATTCGGTGACTGAGCTGATTCGCTCATCCTCTCTCAAGAGTTTGCTCAGGGAATCCGCCACGGACCTGGTCTGCTGAAGAGAGGCATCAGGCGGAAGGTAGATTTCGACAGCGAACAATGGACGATTCGCCATTGGCATCAACTGAATGTTAGTCTGGGAGAAGAGCAGAAGTCCCAGGGTTACGGCCAGCACTCCGCTCAGGATAGTGAGTTTAGGATGCTTGAAGCATACGGCCTGCATCCTTTCGTAGCTTTTGTTAAGGGAGCTGAACAACTTGTTCTGGAAACGGGAGGTGAGTGTCGGCCTGTCAGTTCGGGCGCTGTGTATGAATCGGGTCTCCATCGAAGGCACTACCAGTACGGCATAGGCCAGGGAAGTCATCAGGGCGAAGGTGATTACCCAAGGGAAGGTCTGGATGAAATCTCCAAGGTAGCCGCTGATGATGCCCAGCATAGGGAAAAACATAGCGCTGATGGCAAAAGTGGCCATAAACATAGGGGTGAATAACTCCTGGGCACTTGCGCAGGCGGCATCCACCCTGTTCATTCCCATCCCGAGTTTATCCATATAGCCGTCCATAGTGATGATGGAATCGTCCACTATCATTCCCAGCACCACTATCAGGGCCGCCAGCGATACGGTATTAAGGGTAATCCCGCTCAGAAACATCAGGGCGAGGGCCACTGCCGTACATACCGGCACTCCAGAAGAGGCTATCAAGGCGCTTTTGATAGGGAAGAGCAATATCATCACCAGTATCACCACCAGCATAGAGATAAGCAGGTCCCTGATGAAGGACCACACTGAATCCGCCACCACCTTAGGCTGGTCAGTAATACGGCTGACTTTCACGCTCTCAGGAGTCTGACTGTTAAATTCGGCGAGTACCTCGTCCACTTTCTGCCCGAAGGCCACGATGTTGTTATCCGGACGCATACTGATAGAGAGTACCAGCGCGTTGTGCCCGTTGAAGCTGACCAGCGCGCTCGGCTCCTTATACCTGCGTTCTATCTGTGCTATGTCCTTGAGCCTCAGACTTTGGCCTTCGTGTCCTGTCCATATTATCTTCTCGGCCAATTCTCTTTCGTTTTCCACGCTTTTCTGCATATGGACTGGATGGAGACCTTCCCCGCCCTTGAAACTTCCTCCGAGGATCTGAGCCCCTTCGCTTCCGTATTCGAGCATCAGGGCAGAAGGGGAGATTCCATAGGCTGCAAGCCTGTCCATATCTACGCTAACCGCGATTTCTTCGCTCTGGCATCCCAGCATCTTGACGCTGGCGAGTTCCGGTATTCCCTGCAGCATATCGCTCAGATTGTCAGCGTATTCCTGCAGCTCGACGTAGCCTTTGTCCGAGGATTCCAGGGCTATCAGAACCGAAGTCAGGTCTGAGAAATCGTCCATCACCACTATGGCGAGTACTCCTGCGGGGAGCTGGGATTTGAAGGAGTTTAACTCCAGTCTGATTTTAGACCAGGTCTCAGTCTTTTTGGAGGCCGGAACATTCAGGTCGGTGTAGATATAGCACATTCCGTCCTTGCAGACTACCCTGGTGCTCTCCCTGCTCACTTCCTGCATTGAGAAAAGCTTGTCCTCCATAGGCTTAGCCACTTCCTCCACCACCTGCTGCACATCTGCTCCAGGGTAGGCCACGGCTATAAGCCCCTGTTTGATCTCGAAGGTAGGGAACTCGTCCTTATTCATCCTTAAAAGGCCGAATACTCCCATTCCTATGAGCAGCACCAGGAAGAGCCTCACTATATTCTTATAATTCATCGCAGCTAATACGATGCGAGATGTAAGTCCCTTTTTGGCCATAATCACTCTATGCTAAGAAGCATTCCACTGCTCACCTTCGACATTCCTTCGCAGATAACTCTCTGTCCCTCTTCCAGGCCCTCTTCTATGATGATTCCATTTCCGGAATAATCTCCGGTCTTCACATATACTTTGCGGGCCCTGTCCTGAGAGTCTGCCACCCAGAGGTATCTGCCCCTCTCGTCCAGTCTTATCAGTGAGGCAGGCAGGACTATGGCCTGAGGCAGAGCTTCTTTGAATGCCACTTTTCCTATCATCCCCGGCCTGAGTTCCTCAGGGCAGTTCTTCAAGGCCAATCTGCATTTGTAGCTGTGTGTCAGGGTGGATGCGTTCACGCCCTTTTCTTTCAGCACTCCTTTGATCATCGCCTCTCCCAGGGCCGGCACCGTAACCTGCGCTTCAGCCCCTATTTCATATAGGCCAATTTCCTTTTCCGGCACCTCTATGCTTACTTCCAGTTCTTCCAGGTCCAGGATTTGGAAGAGCGGCTGCATAGGCGAGAGCTCTTCTCCTGCCTGAATCCTTAGCTCTGCGATGCTTCCGTCCAGGGGAGCCTTGACGATGCAATCCTCCTTTGCCTTGGTGGCGGAATTCAGCATAGCCTGAGCCTTGCTCAGCTGGGTCTGTACTTCCACTATCTTCAGCTCTGAGACGCTGCCGTTGTCTTTGACCTGGCTGAGCCTGTCATAGCCGTCCTGGGCCTGTCGCATCGTAGCCTGAGCTGTAGATAGCATACTTTCCACATTCTCCGAGTATAGTTCTGCCAATTTATCCCCTTTCCTGACTTTTTGTCCGCTTTTCACGAAGACCCGCTCCACCCTTGCGGAAAAAGGGCTGTTAATACTGAGATTTGTAGCGCTTTCCACTCTGCCTACATAGGTCTTGGTGGATTCCAGGCTCTGTTTCTCGGCTTTGAGTACCTTAACTTTGACAGGGTTCTTGATGGTTTCACTTTTCTTCTCTGTTTTGCAGGCCAAAGGCAGGCAGAGTGTCAGACAGAGAAGAAGGCTGCTGAAAATGTATGTCCTTTTCATTGTTCGTTAACTTTAGCCACGCATTTTACGGCAGAGGACTTGATTGTATAATTATATAGTGTAGTGGAAGCGCTTCCGGAGTAGTTCAAGTCCAGGATTATGACATTGTCATACTTTTTTCCGCTACCGCTGACTTTACAGTTAAAGCTGACGGTCCTGCTCCCGTCTTCTATTTTAACCAGGCGACTGAATTCGCTTACTATCAGATTGTTGTCAATTACCTCGGCGTCGAAGACCACCACGTCTCCTCCTATGGCGTTCATAGTTATGATAAGTTTGTCATCTCCATTTTTTAGGATATTCATCTGACCGTTTTCCGCTAACAGGGCAAGTGTGTCTTCGCTTTTTTCGGAGCTCTCTATCAATGTC
>CAMFSN010000026.1 GCA_945983015.1 uncultured Bacteroidales bacterium | reverse complement strand
CTAACCTTAACGAGCAGATGATTCAGAACATCGCTAACGGACGTCTCCAGAAGTTTTTCAAGGAGCAGACCCTCGAGGAGCAGGAGTACCAGATGAGCGATGATCACATCAGCGTAAAGGCTGCGCTCGCAGCTGCCGACAAAGAGGCTAAGATTCTTTGCTTCAAGAGATTCTCCCTCTCTGACTAATCCCGAGAGGCTTCGCCTTTCTTAAATTCGAGGCGATTTCTTTCCAGCGATAAACCCCAGACCTTTCAATCAGGCCTGGGGTTTTCGTATTTGAGAAATCATTTCCATTTACTACTTTTGCAAAGGTCGTAAAAAATGAGGGATTTGACTGAACTGAAATCATATATGCATCCAGATCTTCTGGAGGCGGGTTGTGACGAGGCTGGAAGGGGACCTTTGGCAGGGCCTGTGTTCGCCGCAGCCGTCATTATGCCTAAGGATTTCTATCATCCGCTTCTGAACGATTCTAAGAAAATGAGTCAGAAAGCGAGGGAAGAATTGAGACCGATTATAGAGCGGGAGTCTCTCGCTTGGGCTGTGGTGGAAGTGAGTGCAGAGGAGATAGATAGTCTGAATATCCTCTGGGCCTCCGTGGAAGGGATGCATAGGGCCATTAGGCAACTTTCCGTCAAGCCGGAATTTATCCTGGTGGACGGGAATAAGTTCAAGCCTCTGGATGGAATCCCTTATAAGACTGTGGTTCACGGAGATGCCACTTATACCAGCATAGCGGCAGCTTCAGTGCTCGCGAAGACCTACAGGGACGATAGGATGAAGGAACTCGCCCTGAAATATCCTCAGTATGGTTGGGAGAGGAATATGGGTTATCCTACCAGAGAGCATATCGAAGCCATTAAACAGTGGGGCTACAGCCCATATCACAGAAAAAGTTTCCACCCAAAAGAACTCGAACCCACTTTATTCTAGCTTCTCGCTAACATATAATACTGCAACTTTTTATATTATCTTTGCTGGAGAATGGATAAGGAAGAACAGTTAAAACAGCGAATTGCCCGTTCGGACAAGACAGCTTTTGCCATAGCCTTTAGAGCATATTACTCTAAAGTCTATAAGTTCATACTATCCATCGTAAAGGAAGAATGTTCTGCCGAAGATTTGGCACAGGAGGTTTTTATCAAACTTTGGTCTAAAAGAAAAACTCTCTCTACCATTCAGTCTCTGGACAATTATCTGTTTGTAATTTCAAGGAATATCAGTTTTGATTATCTTCGCAAAGCATTCAGGAAAAAAAGAGTCCCAATGGAAGTTCTGGATTCAGTTCTTCTTTCGTACATCTCTATCGAACAGCAGAATGTTCAGGATGCAAAATCGGAACTTGACTATGTGCGTCGGGCTGTATTCAATATGCCTAATAAGAGAAGGGAAATTTATCTGATGAGTCGTTTTGACGGTTATTCGAATCAGGATATAGCAGACATTATGGGTATCAGCAAAAAGACTGTGGAGAATCAACTTTACCTGGCTTCTGATGAAATAAAAAAAATTCGGAGTTGAGTTTGGGTGTTTTTTTAAATCAATACGTCTATTAAATAGAGAAGCGTATTGATATGTCGAAACTCAAACAATACTGGGATGGATTGGATGCGGCGCCATCGTTGGACGAAAGCGAGATAGAAGAATCTCTGGATAGACTTATCCATAAACTAGGAAGGAAGAAAAGAATGGCCTACTCAGTGCTGTTTGCCTTGATTCCTGTGCTAGTATTTGTAGGACTATTCTGTATTTGGCCTAAACCTACGGAAATGCTTCAATGCTATGTTCCCCTCGGAGAGCAAAGGCAACTGACGCTGTCCGACGGTACGAAAGTTACTTTGAACTCCGGTTCTACTCTGGTTTATTCCGACAAATTTGATAATAATCAAAGAAAGGTTTTTTTGAACGGCCAAGCGGCATTTGAGGTGACGAAAAATGAGCATTCGCCATTTGTCGTCAGTACTTATGCCTTTGATGTGACGGTCTTGGGAACTGTATTTGACGTCTCTGCTTACCCTTCCTCTTCTCAGGCTTCCGTAGTTTTGCTTGAAGGCCAAGTTTCAATCGACTACCCGGGAGGAAAGACTTTGTTGGAGCCGGGCCAATTGGCAAAAATAAATAAAGATGGCAGTCTGGCCGTGAATGGGGTTGAGGCCCTTGATTATTTCTCTTGGAGAAGCGGAGGTTTTGTGCTGAAAAAAGCCTCGATGTCAGATATAATTGAATTGTTGGAAAGACAGTATGGCCTCGAAGTCAGATATAATTATTCTGAAAAATACTCAGATGTATGCATAACGGCGAAAAGCGCCGAAAGGATGTCTCTTGGCAGTTTCCTTCAGTTGTTGGAGAATCTGATTCCTGGAATGAAGCATAATTTTGACAAAGATAATAATACACTGGAACTATATTGATAATTTTATGAAACGATTACGGATTATTTTGATGTTGGCTACGCTTTGGTCAAGTGTGCCTTTGCTTGCCCAGGATATTGAATTGCCTGGAGCGGAAATGACTCTTCAACAGTTCTTCAATTTAGTGGAAAAGCAAAGTGATTATTCTTTTGCATATAATGAGGGAGTGTTGGATTTGGAGGCCAAAGTATCAAGCAAAGGAGGGGTATTTTCTCTCGAACAGGCCTTGGACGATGTGCTCAGTCAAGTGGATGCACGATGTACTTTAAAGGGGAAGCAGATTCTTATAACAAAAAATGAGAAGTCTGTAAGGAAGTATAGTGGACGTGTTTTCGATGAGACTCATCAGATTCTTCCTGGGGCTGTGTTGATGAGCGAGGATTCTAGCATTACGGCAGTATGTGATTCTGACGGACGCTATTCCATAGAGTGTCCGGAAGGAACTCTTCTTCAAGTCTATTTTACCGGATATGAATTACAGAAAATACATACCTCTTCCCGAACTCAGATCGATGTTTATCTGAATTTAGATAAAAATATCTTGGAAGATGCTGTCATAATCGGTTATGGAGCAGTGAAGAGGAAAGATATTACCACTGCAGTCTCTGTAGTGTCAACTCAGGATGTGGAAAACAGGCCGCTTATATCTGCCGCAAGCATTTTGCAGGGAAGAGCCGCTGGTGTTCAGGTTATTCAGCCTTCAGGTATGCCTGGAACGGCCTTGTCCGTCAGGGTTCGTGGTGCAACCTCGGTTCAGGCTTCCAATGAGCCTCTGTACGTGGTGGATGGCATTCCTACCGATGATATTTCTAACCTCTCCACTGAAGATATTGCTTCTATGCAAGTGCTAAAGGATGCTTCTTCATCAGCGATATATGGAGCCCGTGCTGCAAATGGTGTCGTACTTATCAATACCAAACGTGGAGATGCAGGAAAAGTCGATTTACGCTTCAATAGTTTCGTCGGCTTTTCCCGTTTGGGAAAGAAACTTGAGGCTCTCAATACCGAACAGTATAAAGAGTTGATGGCAGAATTGGCATCCAGAACCATAACGGTTCCTACTATACCTGAAGAAGAGCACCGATATACGGATTGGAATGATGTGCTTTTCGGCACTGGCGTAAATCAGAATTATCAGCTTTCCATATCAAACGGTAATGAGAAGTTGAGGTATTATGTGTCGGCAGGGCACACTTCCGATAAGGGTATTGTGAATAAGGCCTATTTCAAAAGGACTAATTTTAGGGCCAATGTGGACAGTGATATGTTCGATTGGTTCAGCACCAGCTTCAGTGTGGGTTACTCTCAGACAAGCGGTCGATCAGTGTATGAGAATAGAAGTTCTATGAGAGCTGGGTCCATTCTTTCTGCCATCAACACTCCTCCTTTTATGCAGGTATGGAGTCCGGCGGATCCTTCCATATATGATGAAGATGCTTATGGTTCGCGAATTCTTAATCCAATGGCTGCCAATGCGGCTGATATGACAAATGCCTCAGACCGTCTGCAGGGCTCTTTAAGTCTGAACTTTAAACCTTTCAAGGGTTTTCAGTACAGAATGAGCTATTCTGTCGATCTGAATAATTCTAGAAGCGATTATTATCTCGATCCTAACAGCACTTCTGACGGGCGCTCTACCAAAGGATATGTTTCTGAAAATACATCTAGAAATTTCGAATGGCTTTTCGAGAATATCCTAAGCTATGATATAAGCTTTGCACAAAAGCATAATTTTTCATTTATGGCTGGAGCCAGCCAGCAGAGGGCACAGTGGAACGGAAACAACATAGCCGGATACGATTTGCCGATCGCATATCCGGAATTGCACAGTGTTGCCGTAGCAAATCAATTGGACGAAGACGCCACGTGGTCTGGCTCGTCAGCCTGGGCATTGGCATCTTTTTTAGGAAGAATCAACTATAATTATGATGAGCGATATCTGTTTACTGCCAATATCCGTTATGATGGATCTTCCAGATTTGCTCCTGGACACAGGTGGGGATGTTTTCCGTCCGCATCAATGGCCTGGCGTCTTTCCAATGAGCCGTTTATGAGGGGGACCAAAGACTGGCTGGATGATTTGAAACTCAGAATGGGTTACGGTATGACAGGTAATCAGGGAGGAATTGGCAATTATTCTTACTTGGCATCTATGCGTGGAAGCAAGGTTCTTCCGAGCGAGGAAGATTCTTATCCGGGGATGGCCATCACTCCTAATTCTGCAGCAAATCCTGAATTGACTTGGGAAAAAACCGCTCAGTTGAATATGGGTGTGGATTTCTCTGCCTTTGAAAGTCGCTTGATGCTATCGCTGGATGCATATTACAAGAAGACTACCGACCTGCTCTTGACAGTCGCACTTCCGGATAATGTTAATCTCCCGGGAGGCATTACCCGAAACGACGGTGCTATGGAAAACAAGGGCTTTGAACTTGACCTTTCCTCAAAGAATCTTATCGGTGAGTTCAAATGGAATACGGACTTTAATATCTCATTTAACAAAAACAAGTTGTTGAAGCTTGGTTTGAATAAAGTCTATTATTACGCTTCTATGTATAACACCGGAGAGAATGCCATTATACTGAAGGAAGGACTTCCTCTAGGGTCATTTTTTGGATATGTTTCTGAAGGTGTGAATGTGGACACGGGAGACATTGTCTATAAAGATCTCTCCGGTAATGGAACTATAGGTCCGGAAGATAGGACAGTAATCGGCTGTGCCCAGCCTGACTTTACATATGGTATTACCAATGATTTTTCCTGGAAAGGTTTTACTTTGAGTGTATTCTTCCAGGGAAGCTATGGAAATCAGATATTCAATGCTTCCAGAATTGATACTGAGGGAATGGTAGATTTCAGAAACCAAAGTGTCGCTGTACTCAGACGTTGGAAAAGACCAGGAATGCTTACTGATGTTCCTCGTAGTGGAAATGTTGAGAATATACATAATTCCACCAGATTCTTGGAAGATGGCAGTTATCTCAGGCTCAAGAATCTGACTCTTTCTTATAATCTGCCGAAGAGCCTCTTGTTCAAGGCAGGTGTGGAAAGAGCTCAGATATATGTAACCGGACAGAATCTTTTGACTTTCACAAAATACTCTGGATATGATCCGGAAGTAAATGCTTATGGAAGCAGTTCTGTGGCCTTGGGAGTGGATTATGGAACATATCCTCAAGCCAGAACTTGTATAGTAGGTGTTAATATAACTTTCTAAATCAGGAAAATATGAAAATAGAAAATATACTGATAGCTCTTTCTTTCGTGATGCTTGCCGCATCCTGTGAGGATTTTTTGGATGAACGGCCACAGTCTGATTTTACAAAAGAGGATACTCAGACCTCGGAATTGGAATCGGCTTATAAGAGTGTCGATGAGGCAAAAGCGGAACTCAATGGTGTTTATGCCCTGTTCAAGGCGGATATCTATGAGGCTTGTAATTTTTACGCGGGAGATTGTATGTCCGACAACTGCTATATAGGTGGGGATGGCGTACCCGAAGAACAGTTCGACAATATCAATCTTTCTGCCACCAACACTCAGGTCGCGCGTATGTGGAGCCAATATTATGCGATACTTGGCTCGGCTACCAATGTGATAGAGAATGTGAAATTAATGGATTCTTCCCTTATAGACGATGCGACCAGAGCCTCTTTGATTGCAGATGCCAAGTTCGCCAGAGCCTGGGTCCTGTTCGATATCGTACGATACTGGGGTGCTGCTCCAATGAGTCTGGAATTGATCCCATCCATCACAGTGGACAATATAGACAAGTGGTATCCTATTATGTATCCGGAAAGAAGCTCTGAAGAAGATATTTATGCCCAGATACTGGATGATCTCTCTGAAGAAAGCATAGCTAATCTTCCAAGTTATAACAAGGGAGTTTTCAGAGGAAGCAAGGGAGGAGCTTATGCATTGTTAGCAAAAGTGTATGCCACTATGGGGGCAAAAGCTGAAAGAAATTATGAAAAAGTAGTGGAGTATTGTGAAAAGGTTCGTGATGAAGGATATAGCTTGGTGGATGACTTTGACCAGTTGTGGACAGTTTCCGGCAAGTTCTCTAGTGAAAGTATCTTTGAGATGTATTTTTCCGATGCGGCAGAGCAGCATAATTGGGCTTATTGGATATTGCTGAGTGATATTTCCGGAAGTGTGGTAGTTTCTTGGCGTCGCTATTGTACTCCAAGCCACGACCTTGTGGCTAAGTTCGATAAGGAAAAGGACGTGCGATATGCATCCTCCATTTACTGGACTTCTGTTCCATACGACACCTATTATCCTGCAAAGAATTATCCTCTTGCATATAAGATCAGACAGAAGGAGAATGATATCATATTGCTTAGGTTAGCCGACGTACTTTTGCTCGAAGCGGAGGCACTTGTGGAACTGAACAGAGTTTCGGATGCAATTGATCTTGTGAATGAGGTCAGAACCAGGGCTCACGTGGATGAACTGCCTAAAACGATGAGTGTGGCCGATGCCAGACTTGCAGTTGAGAATGAAAGACAGCTTGAACTTGCGCTAGAAGGCCATCGCTGGTTCGATCTTGTCAGAAATGACAGGATGGAAGAGGTGATGCAGAAAGCACACGATAAGGATGGAAATCTGAGATTTAGCGAGATCCCTCAGTGGCGTCGCAAACTTCCTATTCCTCAGGATCAGATCGACATCAATGAAAGATTAAGTCAAAATGAAGGATATTAATAATTATAAACTAATAATTCATAACACGATGAAAACAATAAAACTTTTAGCCGGACTGGCTTGTGCAAGCGTATTGTTTTTTGCTTGTCAACCGGAAGAAAAACCATCAATTGAAAGCAATTTAAGTCTTTCTGAACTTAGTGTCGCAAATGAAGTTGAAGTGCCCGGCACTTTGGAATTCTCCTGTCTTGTAGCAGATGAAAGTGTGGCACTATCCACTCTTGAAGTATCTGCGGCATTATCCGGTGGAAGCATACTTGCTTCCAAATCCATCCGTACAGCTGGAAATGAAGTGAAGGTTGAGGACAGTATCGATATTCCGTTTGGCCCTAATATGGCTTCAGGCTCAGAAATAATACTCTCCTTTGAAGCTATCAACGTTAATGGAGATACGAAAAAAGAGATAAAGAAAGTGTCTGTAATTCGTCCTCAACTTCCGGAGACCTTATACATGACCATCGGAGAAAGCGTTATTCAGCTCAATCAGTCATTGGAAGATGCAAATCTCTACGTGACAGAAGATGGCGAATATGACAGTATTACAAGTGCTGTAATTTCGACTTCTGCAGAGCTCAGTGAAGCTGCTTTTGTATGGGGTACCTCAGAAGAAGACAACATAGCTCAGTTATGTCCTTTCTCTGAAGCCAATGGAATCAGCATTTCCTATCCTACCTATGTCGTAAGCAGTTACACCTTCAATGCTCTCAGCTTCCGTGTGGGCGTAAACGGAGTTGAACTTAATGTCAGCGTAAACGGAACTGCTCTGCAGGCCCAGAGCGGTCTTCTTTATGCCAATGTCAATTTCACACAGGATGCAGAAGTTGAGATCAGCGGAATTGAAGACATAGATACGGCCTGGAACAGGGATTTCTTCGAGAAGAAGGATAATGGCAAATTCACCTTCCTTCGCGAAAGCGGGGCTTACGACGTTTACTATTCTCCTCGTTACAATTACATCTGGATATTAAAGAATGCAGCGGTAGCTCCAGAATGCCTTTGGATAATCGGCCACGGCTTTACCAGTGCATTTGAATGGCATGAGGATTATGCAAATGGCGGTTGGGAGACTGAACCGGTCACCAGACTTGCCTATGCCGTAAAGATTGATGACAACAAGTATCAGGCTTCCCTGTATCTGAATGATCAACACGAGTGGGGGAGCTTTGAGTTTGAGGTGTATTCCGACCACCTGGGGGAAAGTAAGGACAATGGTTTCGGAGGAACTAGCCTTTCTGGTTTTACAAAGGGAATCAAATTAAGTGCTGCAAAAGACGGAAAGCCAGGTTTGACCAGTGACAATGGCTTCCAGCCGGGCTATTACACTATCACCTTCGACAATGCTAGTGGAGACATAAACCTTAATCGAATCAGTGACTGGGTAGATAATGGAAAATCCGGCATCTTCTTCAACGGTACCGAGTTGGAAGTGGCTGAAACATATAACTATGCCAATGTTTATTTCGAAAGTGGAAGTTCCGTAAGTGTAAGCGGAATTGAATTATCTCATCTCAACAGGGACTTCTTCACCATAGAAGGTGAATCTGTAACTTTCAACGGAACCAGTGGCACATATCTCGTTCAGTACTATCCTGATTATCAATATACTTGGCTTAGCAATGAGGAGATGACTTTCCCTGACTGTCTTTATATTTTAGGAACCGGAAAATGGGCTGCACCTGTATTTGACACTAGGGCCAGCTGGAATATAGACGGATGGACCAGAAGTGCTCCTATGATGGTGGTGGCCCCGAAGGTGGCAGAGAATACATACAAGGCTACAATGTCGATGTCAACCGACGCTCAAGGTTGGCGAGTTCAGTGCGAACTGTATAGTGATCTGAGTTGGGGACAAAGTGGAGTTACTCCTAAAAGTCTTTCCGGAGATGCTGCCGCCCGCTTCTATCTCGATGGCAATTGCATCAACGGTGTTGACGTGACGAATAATCCATTTGTGCCTGGAAATTACGAGTTTACCTTCACTGTAGTCGAAGGCGGACTAGCTGTAAGTGTGAAGAAATTATAGCAGTATGGAAAAGCAATATACCAAACCGGAAGTGGATTTGATGGAAATCCATTATACTCAAATGATTTGCACCAGTAATGATTCTATGAGTGTCAGCATAATAGATGATATTGAAGAAGATGATGAAACAATTGTATTATAGTTGCTTATGAAAACACGAGTTTTATATACAATCGCTCTTTGCTCATTTGTTATCGCTTGTACGACAGAAAAGCAGAACGGGGAGATAATCCCTCCACTTGTTAATGAATCAGAGAATTTCTGCATTCAGGCCAAACTTGAAACCAAGACCAGCATCAGTGGTTTCAGTACATCCTGGGAAGATGGAGATGCTTTGGGCGTTTTCCATAACGAGAGTTATGATGGCAGCTTTGAGTTGCTTAATGCTGAAAATGGCAATTTTGAGGGTAAATTGGCCACAGATCTGTTAGAGAGTAATAATTGGGCAGCCGTATATCCTTATTCGGCAGTTGCTTCATTCAATTCTTATCCTCTTACTATCGCTACAGAACAGAGCCAATCCAGCAGTAATTCAACAGCACATCTTGCTGGCTCAAATGTCCCACTTTATGGGACGCTTACTGATGTCGCTTTGGAAACTGAACCTGTATTTCAAATGCATCATCTCGCTTCTTTTGTCAAGATTGTCGTCACCAATACCAGATGGTATGAAACTACGATTAACGACGTAGAACTGGTTTTAGAGGATGCCGCTCTCTGTGGAGGCTTTAATTTGGATTTGGCTTCTGTTTCGCTAACGGCTGGAAGTGTACAGTCAAAGGTAAAGGTTACATTGGAAACTCCAGCTGTAATAGATAAGAATGGACAGGCTGTTTTCTATGCTGCCATAGCTCCGCTTACGCTTCCTGCGGGAAAAAGCATCAGTTTGTATGTAAACGGAGAGCTTGTTAAGAGCAGTGTCTTAGAAAATGACATCAACTTTGCTCCGGGTAAAGTGAAAACTATCAGTGCTGATTATGAGATTGCTGTAGTGGTGAATGGGAAAAAACTTGAAAAATCCGTGAAGACATTTGCTGAAGATGTCAATTTAAGCTGCTATAGTGCCGAAATTAGTTTTGAAAGAGATCAAACTGTAGAGATAAGTGGCATTTATCAGAGGGAGATCAACAGAGACTTCTTCGACACAAGTAATTCCAATACTTTCAATGCTGAAAGTGGAACTTATAAAGTGGAGTATTATCCGGATAATGCTTATATGTGGGTATACAATGCTTCACAAACTTTCTCTGATTGTCTTTATATCCTTGGTTGCGGCAAATTTGCAGCTCCAAAATTCGATAACTGGCTGAGTTGGAAATTGGATGGTTGGCTCAGGGATACTCCTATGATGGTGGTGGCCCCGAAGGTGGCAGAGAATACATACAAGGCTACAATGTCGATGTCAACCGACGCTCAAGGTTGGCGAGTTCAGTGCGAACTGTATAGTGATCTGAGTTGGGGACAAAGTGGAGTTACTCCTAAAAGTCTTTCCGGAGATGCTGCCGCCCGCTTCTATCTCGATGGCAATTGCATCAACGGTGTTGACGTGACGAATAATCCATTTGTGCCTGGAAATTACGAGTTTACCTTCACTGTAGTCGAAGGCGGACTAGCTGTAAGTGTGAAGAAGATTGATTAAAAATGAAGTTCATTCTCTATTTAACGATGTTTATGCTGCTGTCTTGCTGCTCCTGCAACAAGACAGCAGTTCCTTCGCCGGAAGGAAAGCCGGAATTAAATGGCAGCTTTGCATATCTGGCGGGCAATCCTGAGAGCGGATTGACAGATATTTATATTTCTAATAGCGAGAAAGAGCAGAACATATCTTCCACCTGGAAGATGAACAACGCTTCATATATCTCTTTCTCTCCCGATGGGAAACAGCTTTTGTTTGAGGCTAGGGAAGGTCTTTATTGGAGGCTATATATTTATGATGTGGAAAGCGGATCAATTCCAAACTGTCTCACTTCTTCCATAGATGAAGACTGTCGTCACCCTCGTTTCAGCCCCGATGGAAAAAATGTAGTATTCTCCAAGGCGGGGCAGATAGTCATTTTGGAATTGGCAAGCTCGAAACTCTCTGCTTTGACTTTCGATTCTTCTGCCGATAATGATTATCCAGTATTTAGTTCTGATGGCAGTAGCCTTGCGTATGTCAGTTTGAATAAACTGCATCTTTTGGATCTAGCTTCATTGTCAAGCTCCAGTATAAAGTTGAGACAGGAGTCAAAGTTGAGCCTTCCTGTCTATGTGGGGGAGAGTTTGCTTTATCTTGACGGACAAAACATAATGCTGGATGGAAACAAACTTTTTGAGTCGGATGCTTTCTTCTCCTATGCATTCGGGAATTGGATACTGTTCAGCAAGGGTAATCAGGCTTATATAGCCAATGTTAAAACAAAGGAAAAATATGAAATCCTACAGGACGTCAAGGCTCAGATTGCATATACGGACAAGTCTTTAAATATAGCTGATCCTGAAGATGGCGGAAGGGTTCAGGGCTCTTCCGACAATATAGTGTCGGATACAGAATTGCCACCATTGAAGGGAAAGATGGTGTATCATAATTATACTTCTTATGATTCTATGGATTCCAGAATGTATATATATGATTTTGCCCTGGATGAACTCACGGAGATAAGCCGGAACTGGACTGTGGTATCACATCCTATGAATGGCCACTTTTCCCCTGACGGAAAGTATATTACCTTTATGGGAATAGGTAGTGCAAGCGATAGCTGGGATATTTTCCTTTACGAACTTGGCTCAACGGCTCAGCCAATAAATCTTACTCCGGAGGGTTCATATAGAGATGAAGACCCTAAATTCTCTTACTCTGGAGAAAAGATATGTTTCAAACGTAATGACCATCTGTGCGAGATTACTCTTTCAGACAAAAAGCTGAAGGTGCTTTCACCTGCCAACGAGGATCCGTATAGTATGCCGTATTATACGGTGGACGATTCAAAGATACTGTTCGGAGGAGGAAAAGATCCGAATTCTTACATAGCCTTATGGGATATAGCCAGTTCTTCAGTCACAAAACTGTATGATAAGGCCGGCACTGTTGAGTATTATCCTGTTACCATAGATGAGAACTCTTTTTATTATAGCCGTCACGTCTCATCTACTAATACTCACGACCAATTGATAAAGGGTTATTTCGACGCTTCTGCTCCGAAGCAATTGGCATTCAATACCAGCAATGCGGATTATTCAGATGCCTGTCCTGTTTCCGAAGGCTGGCTGATATTGGTGTCAACCCGTTCGGATTCTCTTGGAGGATATGATATGTATATAGCTCACGAATCATCAGGAGCCATATATTCCCTTTCAAAGTATAATAAAGCTCTAAATACATCGAAAAATGAACTTGGCCCAGACTATATATCGTTGTAGTATTATCGCCATAATTCTTGCTACCACATCTTGCACTCCAAAAGTGGAGATTTTATGGAGTGAGGGAGAAATCGGGGAAAACGGGAATGCCGTTCACTGCATCAGCATAAAAAATGCAGAGCATCTGCCCGAGTCTTGGGCAATCTGGTGCTCTCAGATGCCCGTGGGCGTGAAAACCCTCCCTGGCTCGGATGCTGAAATAATAGAGTATCAGGCCAATTTGCATAAAATTTCACCTCTTTCGAAAGAGAAGAAGGCCAGACTTGAAATAAGATACGAGTCAGCAGCCCTCAAACGCCACAGTTGGGCACCGGAAGGCTTCACCCTGCAGGAAGGAAGAAAATTGACGGCTTTGAACTGTGAATATGATTTTCTCCCTCTCCCTTCAGACGGACAGAAGTGGTATGAGTACAATGCTTCTTTTTCATTGACTCAGCCGAATCAAACTGCCATTATTCCTTTACCTAAATACCGTACTTGTCCATTTGAAATAAAGCCGCAGGGATGGTATAGAATAGAAGTGGCTGATTCGGTAAAGATACTAAGCCTTGATGAGGATGGAGCTTATTATGCACAGAACACTCTGGATTTGTTGAGAGAGAACTACGAAGGTGATATTCCTCCTATGGTGATAGAAGATTGGCCTGATTATCAATATCGTGGCTTTATGCTTGACCTGGCCAGGAATTTTACGACAAAGGAAAATCTTTTTCGCTTGATTGACATCTTGGCCAGATATAAGGTCAATTACCTGCAATTACACTTGTCCGACGATGAAGGCTGGAGAATAGAAGTCAAGGATATTCCGGAACTTACGAAGATAGGAGCACATCATTCCTTGTTCCCTGAATTGGGCATTCAGCCTTCTTATGACGGAAATGCTTTCCCTAATCGGAAGGATTGCCTGTCAAACTCATTCTACACTGCCGAGGATTATAAGGAAATCCTAAGATATGCTTGGAGTCGTAGAATTAGAGTTATTCCGGAAATAGATACTCCTGGGCACTGCCGTGCTGCTATAAAGGCTATGGAGCAGTACGAAAAGAGGAGTGGGGATTGCTCAATGAGACTACAGGATCCGGAAGACGATTCTGAGTATTATACGGCTCAGGGATATACCGACAATGTGATGAGTGTAGAATTGGAATCGGTCTATCGCTTTATAGAAAAGATCTTTGATACCCTTATCTCCTATCATTCCGAAGCGAAGGTGCCTTTACTTGCGATACATATCGGGGGCGATGAGGTTCCACGGGGAGCCTGGAAGGGAAAGAATCTGCACGATTATTTCCTGCTAAGAGTAGCAGCCATAGCTAAAGCCAAGGGAGTGAAGATTGCCGGTTGGCAGGAGATAACATCTTGTCAGGCCGAGGAACTTAAGGACGTTCTGTTCGCGAATAATGTATGGAACACCTCTGGTGGAAACGATTATCTGCCTTATCGTATTGCGGACAAGGGCTTTCCTACCATAGTATCAAATGTGGATTACACCTATATGGATATGGCTTATTCTTCGAACAAGCAGGAGATTGCTCACAGTTGGTCTTGCTATACAGATGACATAAAATCCTTTACCATTCCTTTGAGACCTCACGACAATGTTCTCGGAGTACAAGCACAGATGTTCACGGAAACTATTCGTTCTTTTGAAGATCTCTGTTATGACCTTTTCCCTAAAGTGGTGGGAGTGTTTGAAAGGGCCTGGAACAGGGAAAGTGCGGAGTCTCTGGAGGGATTTTATAGCAAGCTGGTTTACTTCGAAATGCCTTACTGGGATAGTAAAAATATAAGTTATCATCTGCCACAACCAGGAATTATCCGCAAAGGGGAGGAGATAATGACTAACAGTCTGATTCCTGAGGCTAAAATAGTAGTGAAAGAAAATGATAATTCTACTGTGGCTCATATAGAATATGGCCATATGAGAAGCGTGGATTCTGTCTTATAGCAGGATACTGACGGCTTTTCGCTTTTTTTGCGTATCTTTACGGGAATGAACGAATAGTTTGTTTCGAAATATTGATATGTATAAAGAGCAGATATTAAAAGCCTTGCAGGAAGTGTGTCATCCCGGGAGGCAAAACCGTAGTATAGTGGAGCTGGGAATGGTTTCAGATATCCACGAGGAGCAGGACAGTGTGGTGATCACTCTGGCTTTTCCTAAAAGGAGAGACCCTCTGACAGAGTACCTGGTGGGAGCCACCAGGGCTTGTCTTATAAGGAATTTCCCGCAGCTCAAATCGGAAGTGAGAACGGTGGTGCTGGAGGAAAGCCAGCCTAAGAAAAAGGTGAATGAGCTGGATTTCAGCCAGCTGGAGAATGTAAAGCACATAATAGGAATAGCCTCCGGAAAAGGAGGGGTGGGGAAGTCCACCGTGGCGGTTAATCTAGCCATAGCCCTTGCGAGAGCAGGGTACAAGGTGGGATTGGCCGATGCGGATGTATATGGACCTTCGGTCCCTACTATGACTGCCACTCAGGGACTTACTCCTGATGCAGTGGAGGAAAATGGCGGAACCTGGATTCTGCCTGTAGAGAAATACGGGGTAAAATGGATGTCCATAGGCTATTTCGCTTCTGAAGAGCAGGCTCTTATATGGCGTGGCCCTATGGCCTGCAATGCCTTGAAACAGATGATATTGCAGGTAAAATGGGGAGAATTGGACTTCCTTTTGATAGATATGCCTCCAGGAACCGGTGACATTCATATCTCTCTGGTGGGGGACATCCCTATGGAGAGCGCAGTGATTGTGACTACCCCTCAGAAAGTGGCATTGGCAGATGTGCTGAAAGGGGTGAATATGTTCCGCAACGAGAACGTGAACCGCAGGATTCTGGGCCTGGTGGAGAATATGTCCTGGTTCACGCCGGCAGAGCATCCTCAGGAACGCTATTATATCTTCGGAAAGGATGGAGGCGCTCAGATGGCCAGGAATCTGGATCTGGAGCTGCTCGCTCAAATCCCTCTGGTTCAGAGTGTTAGGGAGAGTCTGGATAAGGGAGAGCCTATAGCCTTGTATAGCGGAGTGGACGCAGAAGCCTATTTGAAATTGGCCGCAAAAGTGGCAGAACTCGCATAAGAATGGCAAAGAAAGCGGAAGATACTCCTCTGTTGAAACAGTATTTCGCAGTTAAGGCACAGCACCCTGAGGCTATTCTGCTCTATAGGGTGGGGGATTTCTATGAGAC
>CAMFSN010000025.1 GCA_945983015.1 uncultured Bacteroidales bacterium | reverse complement strand
CACCTTCTTTCAAAACAGTGGAGGACGATGGCGCCACCCAGCGCTCAAAAGAAGAGGCAAGTCAGCTTGCACAGCGTCAGTATAAATTCATTCAGAACCTGGAGGCAGCTCTGGTTCGTATAGAGAACAAGACTTATGGAGTATGTCGTGTGACCGGCAAACTTATCCCTAAGGAAAGGCTGCGTCTGGTTCCTCATGCCACTCTTACGGTTGAGGCTAAGGAGATGCTGGCAAAACAGGGTAAAAACTAAAAAGTATGAAGCTCTCCAAAGGGGTCAAACTCCTGCTTTTAGGTATATTCCTGATAGTTTTGGACCAGGTGGTCAAAGTCCTCGTCAAGACTAATATGAGTCTGGGCGAGGTGATACCTGTGTTCGGGAACTGGTTTCGTATCTGTTTTGTGGAGAATGAAGGTATGGCCTTCGGAATGAAATTCGGAGGAGCGCTGGGCAAATTCCTGCTTTCGGCATTTCGCATAGTGCTTTCCGGCTTTCTGATCTGGTGGATATCCAAACTTCTAAAGAAGGATGGAGTGCCTGCCGGTGTTCCTGTGGCTCTGAGTGTCATTACTGCCGGAGCCATTGGCAATCTCATTGACTCTCTCTTCTACGGCATCATCTGGGATTACGCTCCTTTTATGTACGGAAGGGTGGTGGATATGTTTTCGGCCACTTTTTTCCAACCTGTATTCAATGTAGCCGATGCTTGTGTTACTTGCGGCGCTTTCTATCTAATAATTTTCCAATGGAAATTCTTTGCATCTAATGACAAAGACTAACAATTTAGAGTATGCAAGTAAAAGAAGTAATTCGCTTTTTTAAATTTATCGGATTTTCTATCAGCGCGGGAGTCGTTCAATTGGGCTCATTCGCGCTGTTTAATGAATTGGGGAGATGGTCATACTGGCTGTCTTATCTCTGCGCCCTGGTACTTTCCGTGCTGTGGAATTTTACCTTGAACAGAAAGTTCACCTTCAAGTCCAGTAACAATGTCAGCTGGTCTATGTTTCTGGTCTTTCTGTATTATTGCGCCTTTACCCCAATGAGTACATATTTGGAGCATATCTTTACAGGTAATATGTGGTGGAACGAGTATTTTGCCACTATCCTGAATATGCTTCTGAATGTTGTGACTGAATTCCTTTTTCAGAGATATGTGGTCTATGGCAAGTCCATAGATTCGGCAGTTAAAAACTAAGAGGATGAAATTCAAGCTGGAGTCAGCGTATAAGCCTGCCGGTGACCAGCCGCAGGCTATAGAGCAGCTTAGCGCTGCTCTCTCGAGCGGGGTGAGAGATCTCACCCTGCTCGGCGTCACCGGCTCCGGCAAGACCTTCACTATGGCTGGGGTGATAGAAAAACTCCAGCGGCCTGTGCTGGTTCTAAGCCATAACAAGACCCTCGCTGCCCAGCTATATGGGGAGTTCAAGTCTTTTTTCCCTGCCAATTCCGTGGAGTATTTTGTCTCTTACTACGACTATTACCAGCCTGAGGCATATATTCCTACCACCGATACCTATATAGAAAAGGACCTGTCCATCAATGAGCAGATAGAAAAACTCAGGCTCAGTGCAGCCAGTGCCCTGCTCAGTGGCAGAAGGGATGTGATCGTGGTATCTTCGGTGAGCTGCCTTTACGGCATTGGCAACCCTGAGGATTTCCACGCCCAGACCATCCATCTGGTAAAGGGAGCCAGGCTCACTCAGACCTCTTTTCTCTACAGGCTGGTGGATGCCCTCTATTCCAGAACTGAAGGGGAGTTTACCAGGGGCAGTTTCCGTATAAAGGGGGACACGGTAGATGTCTATCTCAGCGGGGCTGACTATGCGGTAAGGGTGATTTTCTTCGGAGATGAGATAGATTCCATTTCTTCCATAGAGGTATCCAGTGGAGCTGTCATCGAGGAGCTCAAGGAAGTCAATATCTATCCGGCTAATAATTTTGTCACTACCAAGGAGAGGGGAATAGCTGCCGTTAGCGCTATCCAGGACGACCTCTACAAGCAGATCAACTATTTTGAAGAGATAGGAAAGCCTCTGGAAGCCAAACGTATCCAACAGAGGGTGGAGAATGACTTGGAGATGATAAAGGAGTTGGGCTATTGCCCGGGGATAGAGAATTACAGTCGTTATTTCGACGGTAGGCAGGCCGGTCAGAGGCCTTTCTGCCTGCTGGATTATTTCCCTAAGGATTTCATCACCTTCATAGATGAATCCCACGTGACTTTACCTCAGGTCCACGCTATGTATGGAGGAGACAGAAGCAGGAAACAGACTTTGATACAGTACGGTTTCCGTCTTCCGGCAGCCGCTGACAACAGACCTTTGACTTTCGAGGAGTTTGAGCAGGTGACGGGGCAGAAGGTATATGTCAGTGCCACTCCTGCCGATTATGAGCTGGAAAAGAGCGGGGGGCTGGTGGTGGAACAAGTCGTCAGACCTACCGGTCTGCTGGATCCTCCTATAGAGGTAAGACCTATTGAAAATCAGGTGGATGACCTGGTGGAAGAGATTCGCAAACGCTCCGAGCTCGACGAGAGAGTTCTGGTGACCACCCTTACCAAGAGGATGGCCGAGGAGTTGAACAATTACATGCTCAACATAGGTATACGCTGTAACTATATACACTCTGACGTGGATACCACCGAGAGGGTGGAGATAATTGAGCAGTTCAAAAACGGCCTTTTCGATGTCTTGATTGGCGTGAATCTGCTAAGGGAGGGCTTGGATATTCCTTCTGTATCCCTGGTAGCCATATTGGATGCCGACAAGGAAGGTTTCCTTCGAACTACCAGAGCCCTTACCCAGACGGCCGGACGTGCCGCCCGAAATGTGAATGGTCTGGTGATAATGTACGCTGACAAAGTGACAGAATCTATGGAAGCCACTATCAGGGAGACTAATCGTCGTCGCCAGAAGCAGATAGAGTATAACGAACTGAATCACATAGTTCCAAAGCAGGTTGAAGTCAAGCATAATTCTCTGGCTTCTACTCTCAGTGGCAGGGTCAGCGCGGCCAATTCCTACGACGACCCGAGGTATATCCCTAATCCTTCCGACCTGGGCAAGGGGGAGATTACGGTGGGACTTGGCCACGATTCCCTAAGGCTCCCAGGCTCTGCCTTCGAGAATGGACACATCAAAGCTGATTTGGCGGCGGTGCTGCAGGATCCTGTCATTCGCAGCCTTTCCCGTTCTCAGGTAGAAAAACTCATAGAAGAGGACAAGTCCAGGATGCACGAGGCGGCATCCAAGCTAGAATTTAACAAAGCCGCACATTTCAGGGATGAAATGTGGGCTTTGCAACAGTATCTTAAAGTCTGGAAAGACTAAGCTTTCAGGAGTTCCTCACTTCTGGCGATGAAATCTGACAGGGCTTTGCCCTTGAGCAATCCCTTGGAAAGCAGGGCCAGATCCACTACCTGATGCAGTAGTTCTGATGTGTTTTCCCTGTCGCCCCAGATTTTCTGGATAAGAGGGTTCTCCATATTCACCTTAACGGTGTACATCTCAGGCATACTGCCGTAAAAGTTCATTCCTCCGCCGATAGAGGACATCTCCCTCATCCTTCTCATCCACTCGTTCTGGCTAATCAGTACGGCCTCGGATTTTTCTCCCAGATTGGCAGCTTCTACATTGTAGTCAGGGCCTTGTGGAAGGGCAGCCTTGAAGAGCTCGCTAAGGGCTTTCTTGTCATCTTCGCTCAGCTCAGGTTTTACTTCCTCCTGTTTAGGAATGAGGTTGACGGCCGCATCGGAATCCACGCGGGCGAAACGGCTATTCTCGTTCTTCTGCTCCAGCAGACCCACGAAGTGGGAGTCCAACTCGCAGTCCATCAGCAGAACATTGTAGCCCAGAGCCTTGGCCGCTTCGATGGAAGAGTACTGGTTCTGAACGTCGGTGGCGTAGAGGAAGACGAGTTTTCCGTCCTTATCCTTTTGATTCTCCTCTATGACCTTCTTGTATTCCTCTATGCTGTAATACTTTCCTTCACTATCCTTGAGCAGGGCAAAATTCAAGGCTCTCTCGCAGAACTTTTCGTCTGAGAGCATTCCGTATTCGATGAAGAGCTTGATATTATCCCACTTCTGCTCGTAGTTCTCCCTCTGCTCCTTAAAGATCTCCTCCAGTCTGTCAGAAACCTTCTTAGTGATGTAGGTGCTGATTTTCTTGACATTGGCATCAGACTGAAGATAGCTTCGGCTCACGTTCAGCGGAATGTCCGGAGAGTCGATGACACCGTGCAGCAGGGTGAGGAAGTCCGGAACTATGTTATCCACGTGCTCAGTTACGAACATCTGGTTGCAGTAGAGCTGAATCTTGTTCTTGTCTATGGCCATTCTTTCCTTTATCTTAGGGAAGTAAAGGATACCTGTGAGGGTGAAAGGATAGTCCACGTTCAGATGGATGTAGAACATAGGGTCTTCTTCCATAGGGTAGAGGGCGTGATAGAAGTTCATATAGTCCTCTTCCTTGAGCTCAGAAGGAGCTTTGGTCCAGATAGGATCGATGTTGTTGATTACATTATCCTCATCGGTTTCCACTTCCTTGCCCTCCTTCCACTCGGTCTTCTTTCCGAAGACTACCGGTACAGGCATAAATTTGCAGTATTTGTTAAGCAGAGCCTCGATTCTCTCCTTGTGGGCAAATTCCTCTGAATCGCTGTCCAGGTAGAGGGTGACCACCGTACCTCTGTCTTCCTTCACACATTCGCTCATCTCAAACTCTGGAGAGCCGTCGCAGGACCAGAACACGCCTTTTTCCCCTTCCCTATAGCTTAGGGATTCGATGGTAACCTTGCTGCTGACCATAAAGGCAGAGTAAAAGCCAAGTCCAAAGTGTCCGATTATGCCCTTAGCCTGATCCTTATATTTCTCCAGGAATTCTCCGGCAGAAGAAAAGGCGATCTGGTTAATGTATTTCTCCACCTCTTCGGCATTCATACCTATGCCTCGGTCGATTATTTTCAGGGTCTTTGCCTTTTCGTCCAGTTCCACCCTGACTTTCAAATCCCCGAGTTCTCCCTTCCACTCTCCGTTGGAGGCGAGGGTCTTGAGCTTGCCGCTGGCGTCAACTGCGTTCGCTACAAGTTCGCGAAGGAAAATCTCGTGGTCACTATAAAGAAACTGTTTGATGACCGGAAATATATTCTCGGTCGTTACTCCTATTTGTCCTTTCATATTGTAAAAAATAATTGCGTTTTCTATGTCCGATAGAAAACGCAATTTCCATTCCAATGACAATTTGTCATTATTTATATAAGAATCTCTTTATGCTCATCTTAGGTGTCTTGACGAATGGTTCCAAGACCACTTCCACTTTGGTAATCTTGCTATAGTTAGGCAGAGCCTTGTTAGCGGAAATGCGGATATTCTCAGGGATGTCGGAGATGGCCTCTTCGTCCAGTCCTGCCTTCTTGATGGCTTCCTGGTCGAGATATACCAGGGCTACGAGCTTGGAAGCTCTGTCCACTACGACAGACTCAGTGACATAAGGCTGGTTGTTTACGACAGCCTCCACTTCCTCAGGGTAGATGTTTTGACCTGAAGCGCTGAGAATCATATTCTTGGAACGGCCCTTGATGAAGATGTTTCCGGCCTTGTCTATGACTCCCAAGTCTCCGGTGCGAAGGAAGCCGTCCTCGGTGAACGCGGCTGCGGTAGCTGCCTCGTTCTTGTAGTAGCCCAGACAGATATTGTCACCTTTTGCCAATATCTCTCCGGCCACCTTGTGCTGATCCTCAGAGTCGATACGGATCTGAGCGCAGTCCACTTTTTTTCCGCAGGAGCCCTGTGCATAATGGTTCCAGTGCTCGTATGCCAGCAGCGGTGCGGCCTCCGTCATTCCATAACCTACGGTGTAGTGCAGGCCAATCTTATGGAAACATTTCTCCACTTCCGGATTCAGGGCTGCTCCACCCATAATGTACTCCTGTACGTTTCCTCCGAAGGCAGTGTCCAGGCTTGAACGAATCTTGTTGAAAACCACCTTGTTCAGAACAGGAATGTGGCTCAGAATCTTAATGGCAGGCTTGCTGATGGCCGGTTTGATGGTAGATTTGTAGATTTTCTCCATAACCAGAGGCACTGTCAGTACCAGATAAGGCTTTACTGTCTTCATAGCTTTCAGAAGGAGGGAAGGGGCTGGAGATTTCCCTAAGAAATAGATGCATACGCCTCCGGTCAGAGGATAGATGAATTCGAAAACCAGACCGTAGATATGGGCCATAGGAAGCATTGACACGATGGTGTCTCCCTTATGGCAAGGAATGTGAGTGTGCGCGAATTCCACTGATGCGCTGACATTCCTGTAAGATAGCATCACTCCCTTTGGAGCGCTGGTAGTTCCGGATGTGTAGTTGATGATGGCGAGATCGTCTAGGTTAGTGTCGTCAACCTTGAATTTCACATCCTCTTTTCCGAAGCCGTTTTTGAAGGTGGAATTGAAGCTTTCATCTAAGTGTTCATATATGTTTTTAAAGTTTTCTTCCGCAGCATAAAGGAGGGCGAAGTCATCGGTGTTAAAGGCAGCTTTGAGCTGAGGCATTTTCTCAGGATTCAACTTGCGCCAAATCTCTTCATCCGTGAAAAGGATGAGACTGTCTGAGTGGTCAACCAGAGAGTTGACACTGTCCGGTGTAAAGTCTGCGAGAATAGGTACGATGACTGCTCCATAAGTGTTTACTGCCAGAAAGGATACTGCCCATCTGTTTGTGTTTTTCGCACAGATGGCGATTTTGTCGCCTTTCTTGATTCCGACCTTTTCGAAATACAGGTGGAAGCGGGCGATGTGCTTGGCAAGTCCTTCGAAAGTAATTTCTTCACCTTGAAAAAAACAGAGGGCCTTCTGCTCCCAGTTTTCTTTGATGGCGCTATTTAAAAGATTTAAGTAGTTATGCATATTCGTGTTCGATTTTATCGGGGCAAATATAATCTTTGAAAATTTTAAATAGCTGACACTTTTTCGCAATGTGGCGAAAAATATGCATCTTTGTGGTGAAATGCACTTATGTGTGGTGAATTTTTGAATATAAATACAGTATGAGAAAGCCTATTGTAGCTTTGATTTATGATTTTGACGGTACCCTTTCGCCGGGGAACATGCAGGAATTCGGTTTTATTCAGGCAGTGGGTTCCACTCCAGCCGAGTTCTGGTCGAAGAGCAATCAGATAGCGGTAGGGCAGGAGGCGTCGAACGTATTGGCCTATATGAAACTAATGTTCGATGAGGCGAAGGCTAAGCACATTCCTCTGAGGGAGGAGCAGTTCAAGGACTTCGGCAAATCCGTGCAACTCTATGAGGGCGTGAAGGAATGGTTCGACCTGGTGAATGATTATGGCGCTTCGAAGGGAATTAAAGTGGAGCATTACATTAATTCCAGCGGCCTGAAGGAGATAGTGGAAGGCACTCCCATAGCCAGAAAATTCCGTTATATCTTTGCCGGCAGTTTCATCTATAATGAAAAGGGCGAGGCAGAGTGGCCTGGCATAGCCGTGGATTCCACGAACAAGACTCAATTCCTATTCAAGATAAACAAGGGTATCTTCAGCGTGCGCGACAGTGTCAGGCTGAATTCTTCTATGTCCGAAGAGAAGAAGAGGGTGCCTTTCACCAATATGATATACTTCGGAGACGGAGAGACTGATGTTCCTTGTATGAAGATAGTGGGGATGTTTGGAGGCCATTCCATAGCGGTTTACAAGCAGGGAGATGAAAAGAAAAGGGCATTGGCGAAAAAACTCAAAAGACAGGGACGGGTCAAGTTCGTGGTGCCGGCTGAATATACCCCTGACAGCGAGGCCTTTAAGGTCGTGTGCGCCATAATCGACAAGGTCAAGGCGGAGTCAGTCTTGCAGAGTCTGATGTAGTTTTATTATATTTGCCTTAGATTTTAAAAATTATATGATGAAAAAAACTATCCTTGCCCTGACTTCGGCAATTTTGCTCTGCCTTGGGGGCCATTCCGCTTATGCGAAAAAAGACAAGGACGATCATTCCGGTTGGGGTTTTGGAATTTTGCCTTGCGCCACCTACTCCAGCGATATGGGATTCCAGTACGGAGTTTTCGGAGACTTTTACTACTATGGAGACGGTTCCACTTATCCTAATTACCGAGATAAGATCAGCTATGAGGCTTCCCATTTCACAAAGGGGCGTACCAGACTCTATCTGGCTTATGACAGCAAGCACCTAATCCCTGGGGTAAGAAGCACAGCCAGTGTTACTTATATAGACGACCCTCTCTATAATTTCTGGGGTTTCAATGGCGCTGCATCGCCTCTGTATAAGGCTTTGGAATCTAACAAGGACTATCAGCAGCAGATTATCGACGGGATCATCAGCTCTCAGGATGCTATCCGTTATACTACTATGGGAGTCCTTCCTGAGCCTGGAAAAGGAGTTTCTTACTACCATATGAACAGGGGAATCCTCAGGCTTCTGGCTGATTTTCAGGGACAGATCACTCCTCAGCTCCGTTGGGCCGGAGGTATCAATTTCTGGGCTTTCCGTATGGGAAATTTCGATGAAAAATACGGCTATGACATGAATTCCACTCTCTATAATCATTATAAGGAATTTGGGGTCATCAAAGAGACTGAGGCTAATGGAGGAAATCGTCTGGAACTTAAGGCCGGGCTCGTTTTCGACAGCAGGGATTTCGAGACTGCCCCTAATAAGGGTATCTGGGCGGAAATCTATTTCAATGGCTCTCCTGATCTCTTTGGAGACGGTTTCAATTATCTGAAACTGAACGCTCATTTCCGTCACTATGTCACTCTGCCTTTTGGATTCAAGCAGGGAGATCCGGTTTTCGCCTATCACCTGGCATATCTGGGAACAGTGGCAGGGGAAGCGCCTTTCTATATGCAGCAGAATATCAACGCTCTGATTCTCAAGCAGATGATGAGTGAGGGGCTGGGTAGCTCGAATACCATCCGCGGTACCAGGGTTAACCGTATGATAGCTGATGGCTATGCCTGGGCTAATTTCGAGCTCCGTGTGAAACTGGTGAATTTCTCCCTTTTCGGCCAATCTTTCTATCTGGCCACCAATCCTTTCCTGGATTGCGGTTTGATAGTGCAGCCTTACAGGGTTTCAGAGATGGCTACTCTTCCGGAGATAAATTTACTTGCTGTGGCTGCTGGTTATCAGGCAGGTCAGGCTGAAAAGTATATCCGCGATATGGCCGGCACTTTCGTGTGCAGTGGAGGCATAGGTTTGAAGCTCGCCTGGAATGAGAACTTTATCGTCTCAGTCGAGTGCGCTCATAACTTCAACGAAGGCCTGGGTGATCCATTCTGGATGTCCATAGGCACGAATTATAATTTCTAGACTTATTTTTTACAAGGATCGCAGGTCAGACCGACGCCCAGACGTTTGAAGACCTTGCGGTCCACTTCTGAAAGCATAACCGTAGAGTGGGCCTGGCAGCCGGAGAGTTCCGGCAGCTGGGCGAGGGCTCTACGGCATTTGTCGTCCTGGAGGCTCAGCAGAGACAGGGCCACCAGCACTTCATCCGTGTGAAGGCGAGGGTTATGTCCGTGCAGATAAGATACTTTGGTCTTCTGGATAGGTTCTATCATATCCGGCGGAATGAGTTTGATGGAGTGATCTATTCCTGCCAGATATTTGGTGGCGTTCAGAATCAGAGCTGCGCTTGAACCCAGCAGCGGAGAACTCTCAGAACTGATGATGGTCCCGTCTGCCAATTCTATCGCGGCTGCGGCCAGTCCGCCTGAGGCTTCCTTCCTCTCCTTTGCCACCACAGTGCATTTCCTGAAGGAACTGTCTATCTTCGCCTGCTTCATTAGGGAGGCTATCTTGTTGATTTCCGCATCATTGACCGCCCCGTCTGCCATTCTGTCCAAGGCGTCGTAATAACGGCGGATAATCTCGTGCTTGGCAGCCTCGCAGCAGATTTCCTCGTCACACATACAGTAGCCTATCATATTCACGCCCATATCGGTAGGGGATTTGTATGGATTCTCCCCGTAGATGCTCTCGAAAATGGCGTTCAGCACCGGAAATATCTCTATGTCCCTGTTATAGTTTACCGCCATCTTGCCATAGGCTTCCAGGTGGAAGGGGTCTATCATATTAATGTCGTTGATGTCCGCAGTGGCAGCCTCGTAGGCCAGGTTCAGCGGATGTTTCAGCGGGAGGTTCCAGATAGGGAAGGATTCAAACTTGGCATAGCCTGCCTTTATGCCTCTCTTGTGCTCCTGATAGAGCTGGGATAGGCAGACAGCCATTTTACCACTCCCTGGGCCAGGGGCAGTGACGGCCACAAGAGGGCGGGTGGTAGGTACGTAGTCGTTCTTTCCGAAACCCTCGTCTGAGTCGATCAGAGCCACGTTGTTAGGATAGCCCTCGATGGTGTGGTGGTAATAGGTCTTGATTCCACGGCGTTCCAGTTTGGTACGGTAGGCGTCGGCGCTGGATTGGCCGTTATAATGGGTGATAACTACGGCACTGACCAGGAATCCGTGTTTCTCGAATTCGTCGTGAAGCCGGAAAACGTCCATATCGTAGGTGATGCCCAAGTCATTGCGCACTTTGTTCCTTTCGATGTCCAGGGCGCTGATGACTATTATGATCTCCGTAGAGTCGGAGAGCTGCTGGAGCATTCGCATCTTCGAGTCCGGCTTGAATCCGGGGAGAACCCTGCTGGCGTGATGGTCGTCGAAGAGTTTTCCCCCAAATTCCAGGTAGAGTTTGTCTCCGAATTCGGCTATTCTGGATTTGATAGCCTCAGATTGGACTTTCAGATATTTGTCGTTGTCAAAACCGTATTTCATTCCTTTACCATATTTCTGCCAATTCCAGCACTAAATTTTCACTCTTTTCCCATCCAAGGCAAGGGTCGGTGATGGATTTTCCGAAGACTCCACCGTTATCGCATTGATTTCCATCTTCCAGATAAGACTCTATCATCAAACCCTTTACGACTCTGCCTACAGAAGCATTTTCCTTACGAAGCCTGGCTATGTCACGGGCTATGTCCATCTGCTTAAGGTATTGTTTTCCGGAGTTGGAATGGTTACAGTCTATGATGAAGGCAGGGTTCTTCAGATTAGCTTCCTCATACATCGAAGAGTAACGCTCCAATTCTTCCGGACTGATGTTCGGATGGCTCAGCCCTTCCTGGTCCACATATCCTCTCAGTATGCCGTGGGCAAAAGGATTGCCCTGGCTTTCCACTTCCCAGTTACGGTAGATGAAGGTGTGAGGGTTCTGCGCTGTATGAATGGTCTGAAGCAGGGATTTGATGTCCCCGTTCATAGCGTTCTTGATTCCCACCGGAATGTCCAGACCGCTGGCTATGAGTTTATGCTGCTGATTGTCAGAAGACCTCGCTCCTATGGAGACATAGCAGAGCAGGTCTGAAAGAAATCTGTAAGTATCGGGATAGAGCATCTCGTCCACGCAGCCGAAACCGGTTTCCTCCAAAGCTTTCTGGTGAATGTTCCGGATGGCCAGCAGACCTTTGAAGATGTCGTCATAATCCGAGTCCAGGTCCGGACGATGCAGCATCCCCTTGTAGGCATTACCCTTTGAGCGAGGCTTGCTGGTGTAAAGTCTGGGCACTATAAACACCTTGTCCTTAACTTTATCTGCCAGTACAGTAAGCCTTTGCAGATACTCCATCACCGCATCCACCCTGTCCGCGGAACAAGGTCCCATCATCAGCAGCAGTCTGGAATCCTTTCCTTCCAGAATGTCGTTGATGGATTTGATACAGAATTCTCTTCTCTGCTCTCCCTTCTTCGAAAGCGGATACATCTCCTTCACTTCCTTAGGGATGGGCAATCTTCGTTTAAAGTCCATTGATACTCCTTAGATATTTTCATAAGTTCTTCCAGCAGCTCCGACCAGTAGCTCAAAAGCTCCGGATTTTTAATATAGTTTTTTCTTTCTTCCCTAAGCTGATTCTCCCTTTCGCTGTCGAGAACTTGCATTCCGCAGCTCTTTTTCAGCTTTCCGATGCGCCCCGCTATCTCCATCCTCCTTTCGAAAAGGGCCGCCAGATCCTGGTCCACACGGTCTATCTCCGCCCTGAGTGCATTCAGCTCTTCCATCATCCTTTTATGAATGCCAATATTCCTTCGATATCTTCTTTGGCGAAAGCCTTTTGCTCACCGCTGCTTAGATTCTTTATCTGGAACAGCCCCTCCTGCATCTCGCTTTCCCCGCAGATGGAAAGGAAAGGAATCTGCTTTTTCTCAGCATAGTCGAACTGCTTTTTCAGTTTGCTCGCCTCCGGATATAGTTCTACGCTTATGCCCTTGGCTCTCAGCGCATTGCTTATCCCAAGGGTGTAGCTGCTCTCTCTGTTTCCCATATTTGCCACCAGCAGGGTAGTGGAGCAGCCAAGCGATTTAGGGAAGGCATCCAAAGCCTTGAGTACATCGTAAATCCTGTCAGCTCCAAAACTGATTCCCACGCCGGACATATTCTGAAGCCCGAAAATACCGGTGAGATTGTCATAGCGTCCGCCTCCGCTGATACTGCCTATCTGGTAGTCCAGAGCCTTGATTTCGAAGATGGCTCCGGTATAGTAATTCAGACCTCTGGCCAATGACAGGTCAATCTCGCACTCGGTCTTCACTCCGGCTGCCTGGATGAAACTCAGAAGCTCATCCAATTCATCCAGGCCCTTCAGACCCGTTTCGCTGCCGGACATCAGTTCCCGCATTGTGCGGATCTTTTGGGCGTTGTCTCCGCGCAGGCACAGAATCGGCTCCAGCATTTCCACTGCCTTTGGACTCAATCCCTTTTCCAAAAGCTCAGCCTTCACTGCGTCCAAACCGATTTTGTCCAGTTTGTCTATGGCCACAGTGATGTCCACGACTTTGTCCTCTGCTCCGCATATCTGGGCCAATCCGCTGAGTACCTTACGGTTGTTAATTTTTATGATCACCCTTATGCCAAGTCTTCTGAAGACTTCGTCTGCGATCTGTACCAATTCCAGTTCGCAGAGCTGGCTTTTCGATCCGATTACATCTACGTCACACTGGTAGAATTCGCGGTATCTGCCCTTCTGAGGCCTGTCGGCCCTCCAAACCGGTTGAATCTGGAAACGTTTGAAAGGAAAGCACAGTTCATTCTGATGCTGAACCACATAGCGGGCGAAAGGAACGGTGAGGTCATACCTGAGGCCTTTTTCGCAGATCTGGGATACTATCGGCTTTTCGGGATCCACTTTAGCAAAGGCATCTCCGGAGTTGAGGATACGGAAAAGCAGTTTGTCTCCTTCTTCTCCGTACTTACCCATAAGGGTGGAGAGATTCTCCATCGCCGGAGTCTCTATCTGAGAATATCCGTAAAGCTTGAATACAGATTTTACTGTGTCGAAGATATAGTTTCTTTCAGCCATTTCTGCCTGGCTGAAATCTCTGGTCCCTTTGGGAATTGACGGTTTTTGTGCCATACTGTTATGATTAAGTCACAAATTTACTATTTTTGTGGCAATAAAATATTAGAGGAATGAAGAATTTTTTGAAAACCTTGCTAGCCGTAATTTGTGGATTGATAATCGTTCGGCTGATAGGATTGTTTATCTCCTTTTTTATGCTTGGAAGCATAGCCTTGCTGGGTAGCGGCAGCACTGACATCCCTTCCGAGGGAGTTCTGAAATTGGATATGTCCAAGATTGCAGTCAGCGATCAGGCTACACAGACTTTGAGCAGTGAGAGAATTAGCATAGGACTCAGAAAGCTGATCAATGCCATAGATTACGCGGCCGAGGATCCTGGGGTTGACTACATATACCTGAAAACTGACGGCACTTCTGCCGGAATAGCTGCGGTTCAGGAAATCAGAGCAGCGCTTGCCAGATTCAGGAGCAGTGGAAAGGCCATTGTGGCATATATGGAGAATCCCACTACAGGGACCTACTATCTAGCCAGTGTGGCAGATAAAATCTATATGGGTTCCTATCAGGGAGGCACTCCTGTGTTCAACGGCATTTCCAGTCAGCTCACTTTCCTGGGGGATGCCCTGGACAAAATTGGCATCAAGGTACAGCTCATCCGTCACGGAAAGTACAAATCGGCAGGTGAGATGTATATCCGCTCTTCTGCCAGTGCGGAGAATCTTTATCAGAATCAGGTGATGGTAAATTCTTTATGGAAGAGTCTTGCGGAGGAGATAGCACAGAGCAGGGGACTTGAGTTATCTGATTTGAATGAACTTATTGACAATCTTCAACTTTGTCTTCCTGAAGATTTCGTGTCCGCAGGACTTGTGGATGGACTTCTGTCCAGACAGGAATTGGAGGATCAATTGGCAAGGCTGGGGATGAAGGAAGAGTATGCTGACTTGAAGTTTATTCCTTTTGCCGAATACGCTCAGCAGAAGGTGAAGGAGAACTTCAGGTCCTTGCAGAAGATAGCTGTGGTCTATGCCTGTGGACAGGTAGTGGACGGAGTGGATCTGCAGAATGTGGATGGAGACAGGTTTGCCTCCATACTCGAAGAGATATACAATGACGACAGAATAGAGGCTGTAGTCTTAAGGGTTAACTCTCCAGGCGGTAGCGTGGTAGCTTCCGAGAAGATACGTCAGATGCTGGACCTGATAGCCGAAGAAAAAGTTCTGGTGGCATCTTATGGTGACTATGCCGCTTCAGGAGGCTATTGGATTTCTTCAGGGGCCGACGTCATTTTCGCTGACGCCACCACTCTTACCGGTTCCATAGGAGTTTTCGGTATGGTTCCGGACCTGTCAAAACTCTATGAGGAAACCTTACACATAGGAGTTCAGAGCGTTAAGTCGCACGAACACTCAGATATGTTCAATCTCAGTCGTCCTTTGGATAAAAAGGAATTGGCCTATATGCAGAGGAGCATAGAGAGCATCTATACTCGTTTTGTCTCGCTGGTGGCCGAAAGCCGAGATATGAGTGTGGAGCAGGTGGATGAGATAGCACAGGGCAGGGTTTGGACCGGAAGAGATGCCTTGGAGGTCGGACTGGTGGATTATTTAGGCGGCCTGAACGAGGCTCTGGGATATGCGGCTTCCCAGATAGGCTCAGATATTTCCTCCGTAAGAGTGGTGGAATATCCTCAGGAGCTCACTCTGATGGAATTGATCAGTTCTTCCTTGGGCGGGATGACAAATGATTACTCAGTAAGTGCAGGCTGGGCCAATTTCTATAAGACTTGGTATGAGAATTGGCAGAATGGTAATATGGAGATGGTTTTCGCCACTATGCCATATATGCCTGTAATCAGATAGTTAGTTCTTCGATAAGAAACGCTTGAAGGTCTGCCTTAGGGTGGACCTTCATTTTTTCGCTTATCCTGCGGCAGAGAAGGGCCAGCACTTCGGAGGAGTTTTCTTCCTGGAGCAAAAGCACTTCGGAGGATTTTTCGTGAGCTGCCACCTTCAGGTCCACGAATAGGTCGCTGATTTTTTTACTGCCTTTTAGTCCGAGGAGCTGTATCCTGTCTCCCTTTCTCCAGTTTCTTAGATAAAATGGGAAATGCAGGGAAGGGCTCAGGTAAAGGCTGTTTTTCGGGGCTTTTAACTCGGATGGGGTCTTTACCAGACTGATCCTAAAGCGGCGTCCTGAGATTTCGTACTCGCCTTCAGCAGCTACCAGGATGCAATTTTCCCCACTATCTTCCTGGTCTATAGGCAAGAAGTCCAGGCGCTCAGAACTCAGTCTAAGGCTGAAGCGGGGACTGAAAAAGGATTTGCCGCTAAAGTTTTCTCCGCTTTTCAGTAGCCTGCAAAGGTCCTGACAAGTGCCTTCGCTGAATCCTAATTCATCCATCTGTCTGAACAGTAGGTACTCCCAATGTTTGAGGGAAAGCAGTTCAGGGATATTTCGGATGGCATCCTTATGCTCGATGTAGTAGTCTTCGCAGATCTCGTCGGCTTCCCTAAGGTGAGCCATATTCTTGGAAAAGGTCTGGAGATAGGAAGGATTCAGAGTTTTGAGGACAGGAAAGACCTCGTGTCTTAGAATGTTACGTTTGTACTGCCCTTCGCTGTTAGAGCTGTCTTCCCTCCAAGCCAGATGCTTCTCTGTCATAAGGCTAAGAATGCTCTCCCTGCTGACATCCAGAAGGGGTCTGAGAATCCTGCGGGGAAACTCTCCACTGTCAGCGGACATTCCCCTCATTCCTTTGCTGCCACAGCCCCGCAGCATATTGAGCAGCAGGGTCTCCGCATTGTCGTCCGCGTTATGGGCCACCACAGTGGCTTCGAAGCCATATTCCTGGCAGAGGGAGGCGAACCAGTCGTAGCGAAGTTCCCGAGCCGCCATCTCTATGCTGAGTTTGTTCTCGCGGGCGTAGCTTCTGGTATCGAAACTTTTATGAAAAAACTCTATGCCCTGCCTAAGGCAATACTCCTTTACGAAAGCCTCGTCCCCATCGCTTTCTTCCCCGCGAAGATTAAAATTGCAATGCGCCAC
>CAMFSN010000024.1 GCA_945983015.1 uncultured Bacteroidales bacterium | reverse complement strand
GTTCAGATCAGTGGCCGTGTAGGCGGTGCTGAAATGGCTCGCAGCGAGATGTTCAAGGAAGGTCGTACACCTCTCCATACATTCCGTGCTGATATTGACTATGCACTTGCAGTAGCTAACACCAAGGTGGGTGCTCTCGGCATCAAGGTTTGGATCTGCAATGGTGAGAAGTATGGCAAGCAGGATCTTACTCCTGCCGCTCTTGCAGCTGCCAATTCTCAGGCTGCAGGTGCCGGACGTCAGGGCGGTCGTTCAGATCGCGGTGGTCGTCGCGGTGACCGTCGCTCACGTAGAGACAACAAATAGTTTCTTAACTTAATTATTATTCAGCCGGCCTTCTGCAAGGTCGGCTGTTTTAGTTTCTGCAAGCTGCATTAATCCTTATAGTGCCTTAGAACTCCAGTTCCAGATGTGGAGTGCCGCCTGAGAGCCAGTCCTTCAGGATGATAAGCTGGGCTCCGGAAGGCAGGGTTTCCTTCACTTCGCAGTGATAGTGCCCGAAGATAAAATACTCTATGTCAGAAGATTGGCCTTCCGCAAAGCGGTAAAGTCTCTCATCCTTTCCACACCAGCGGTATTCCCTGTGTGCGTAGCGGTTAGACTTGGACCATCTGGTGGCTATGGAGAAGGCCAACCGTGGATGCAGGAGGGAGAAAAGGAATTGGCATACAGGAGAGTGGAAGATACGAAGCATAAGCCGGTAGGAGAACTTGGCCCCGCCGACCGCATCCCCGTGGGCGAGCAGGAGTTTATGTCCATCGAGCTCGAAAACGGCAGGTTGCTTCTTTATCACCTTAATGCCCAAGTCCTCGAAGAAATGATAGCACCAGATATCGTGGTTGCCAGGGAAGAAATAGATTTCTATCCCATTATCCATCAAATCGATAAGCTGGGCTGTAACTCTAATTCCTTCCTTCGGGATGACATCCTTGTATTCGTACCAGAAATCCCATATATCGCCCAAAAGGAAGAGCCTGTCGCCTTTTTTGCGGGGTAGTTCCTTGAGCCAATTTACAAATCTCTCTTCTCTCTCCCGAGGATTGCTCCCTCTCAGGCCGAGGTGAACGTCTGATACGAAATAATTCATTAAATCAGGGCTTTAGCTATGATTACGGCCAATCCCACTATGAGGCAGTAAAGGGCGAACCATTTGAGTTTGGCCTTCTTTACCAGGGCTATCATCAGCTTGCAGGCGAAAAGGCCTGAGAGGAAGGCTGCGCAGAAGCCCAGAAGAAGTGGGACTATAGAAACTGAAGCAGTCGTAAATTCTCCGCCTACCACATCCAGGAAAGCCTCTCCCAGGATAGGGATGATAACCATAAGGAAGGAGAATTGGGCCACCACGTCGCGTTTCACTCCCACCAGAAGTCCCGTGGAAATGGTGGTTCCGCTGCGGGACAGACCCGGGGTAACGGCTATAGCCTGTCCCAAGCCTATAATGAAGGCCTGGAGGTAAGAGAGGCCGTTGCGCTGAGTAGGGGCCTTTTCTGAAGCCTTGCCGCTCATCTGGTCCGAGAAGAAGAGCAGGGCTGCCGTGACAAGCAGGGCTGCACCTACTACATAGAGGGAACTGAAGAGGCTTTCCACCTGATCCTTAAAAAAGAATCCCACGATCAGGATAGGGATAAGGGATACCAATATCTTCAGGACATAATCGGTCTCGTCGTTATATTTGAAACGGAACAGACCTTTGAACAGGCCGGCTATCTGCTTTCGGAATACCAGGATAGTGGCCAATACTGTCGCTGCGTGAACCGTTACCTCGAAAACCAGGTCACTCTGGGTTTCCACTCCTAATAATTCCTTGAATATGGCCAGATGACCACTGCTGCTTACCGGCAGGAATTCAGTAAGTCCCTGCACCAAACCTAAGATTATGGATTGCCACCAAGTCATAATTATTTAGCTTTTCTAATCAAGGCCACCACTATGCTCACAATTCCTGCCACTAACACGATAGGGGCGAGCACCAGGCGGCGAAAATCAAACATATCGTAGTTGAATACCTGAGGGTCCTTAACCCCTCCTCCGCTGAGCAGAATGAAGCCCAGCAGTATCAAGCCTAAGCCTGCTATGATGATATAGAGGCTTTTCTTCTCCAAAGGCATCTTGTTATCCATATAATTCGTCTTTATCGAGTTTGACCACTTTCCCCAATACTATTCTGGTGCAAAGCAGGCATATTATGATTCCAAGCACTATCAGCCCCAGGGCTACCTCCAGGAGTATGTCTATCTGGAAGAGCTCGAATATCTGAGGGAAGATGCTATGGACATAATAGAACAGCGCCGCTATGATCAGGCAGGATAGCAGACCGGAAAGAGTGCCCAGCAGGGCGGATCTTTTTAAGAAAGGTCTGGCTATGAAAGAGTTGGATGCACCTACCAGTTGCATAGTGTGAATACTGAATCGGGAAGCGTAGATATTAAGTCGGATGAGGTTGGAAATCAGCACCACGGAGATGAAACCAAGCAGAATCACCACCAGAGACAGCACTAGACCCACCTGTGCCATTACTTCTCCTATGGAATCCACCATCGCGGCCTGTGTGGTGGCAGACTCTATCAGAGGGTATTCTACCAGTTTGTTCAGGACATAGTCCAGGGAATCGGACTGGAAGTATTCGGCGTGCAGGAGAATCTCTATGGCGCTGGGGATGGGGGAGTTTACAAACACGTCGGTAAAATCCTCACCTAACATATCCACCAGCTCTTTGGTTCCTTCCTCCACGCTTACATAGCGGGTACTTTTCACAAAGGCTTCCTGCTCCAGGCTTTTCTGCAGTTTCAGAGCCTTGGCTTCAGAAGTGCCCTGGTGCAGAAAGGCGGTCACCTGAATGTTTTCCTTGAAATAATTCTCAATGGAATTGGCATTCAAGGCCAATATAGCTGCCAATCCGACCAGCAGCAACACCAGGCTGATGCTGATTACGGAGGACGCAGAAGCTCCGGCTATTCTCTTTTTCAGTATTTTATTTCTTTTCCGCCTCATTTCAAATGGCGAATTTAGGAAAAATTTTCGTATCTTTGGCCTTGATGGAGAATCACCACCAGAGACAGCACTAGACCCACCTGTGCCATTACTTCTCCTATGGAATCCACCATCGCGGCCTGTGTGGTGGCAGACTCTATCAGAGGGTATTCTACCAGTTTGTTCAGGACATAGTCCAGGGAATCGGACTGGAAGTATTCGGCGTGCAGGAGAATCTCTATGGCGCTGGGGATGGGGGAGTTTACAAACACGTCGGTAAAATCCTCACCTAACATATCCACCAGCTCTTTGGTTCCTTCCTCCACGCTTACATAGCGGGTACTTTTCACAAAGGCTTCCTGCTCCAGGCTTTTCTGCAGTTTCAGAGCCTTGGCTTCAGAAGTGCCCTGGTGCAGAAAGGCGGTCACCTGAATGTTTTCCTTGAAATAATTCTCAATGGAATTGGCATTCAAGGCCAATATAGCTGCCAATCCGACCAGCAGCAACACCAGGCTGATGCTGATTACGGAGGACGCAGAAGCTCCGGCTATTCTCTTTTTCAGTATTTTATTTCTTTTCCGCCTCATTTCAAATGGCGAATTTAGGAAAAATTTTCGTATCTTTGGCCTTGATGGAGAATTCTAACAAAAAAGTGCTTTTCGTCTGTTCCGAGATATATCCTTATCTGCCGGAAAGCGAAATCGCGACCATTGGTCGCTACCTGCCACAAGGCACACAGGAAAAAAAGAAGGAGATTCGCGCATTTATGCCCCGCTACGGGTGTATTAATGAAAGGAAGAATCAGCTGCACGAAGTCATAAGACTCTCCGGTATGAATCTGATTATCAGTGATGTAGATAGGCCTTTGATTATCAAGGTCGCCTCTATCGCCGCTGCCAGGACTCAGGTTTATTTTATCGACAATGAGGATTATTTTAAGAGAAAGCAGTTGGAAAGGGATGAGTCCGGTGTCTTCTTTGAGGATAATGATGAAAGAGCTATTTTCTTCGCCAGAGGAGTGCTGGAGACAGTTAAGAAACTAAGATGGGCGCCTGACGTGATACATTGTCACGGTTGGATTTCCCACCTTTTGCCGCTGTATTTGAAAAAGGCATATAAGGATGACCCTATCTTTTCGAACAGTAAGGTAGTGCTCTCTTTTTACGATAATTTGCCTAATGAGACTTTTTCCGCTGACTTTGTGGAGAAGGCCCGTTTTGGGGCTGTGAGCGATAAAGATTTGGAACTTTTGAAGGAACCATCTGGCATAAATCTTGCGAAAACTGCCGCGAAATTCGCTGATGGCATCATTCTGGCGGGGGAGAATATTCCGAGTTCGCTCGTAAGTTATTGCAGGGATCGTGGTCTGCCTGTTCTTAAGACCAAGCCTAAGAGCATAGCGGACGGAAGTTACATCGACGAATATAACGCATTTTACGATCAGTTTTAAGAATGAACTTTTCTAAGGCCATATTTGTGGGGGCAGCCCTGTTGAGCTGCCTCTCTTGCATAGAGACCAGTACTCAGTTGGGAGAGAATCTCCTACCGGACAGTGACAAGTACGATGTGTTTGCAGCCTCTATGCCTATCGAGGAGATCGAGATGAGGATGACTGACAGCCTTTCCGCCTATTCGAATTCCCGAATTACCATTGGAGCTGTCAGGGATGAGGTCTATGGCTTGAGTACCAGGGAATGTGCCCTTACGCTGGTTCCCCTCTACGATACTTTGAATTTCGGTAATGTCCAGAAGGTAAATTATTTCACTATGACTGCCGCCTTTGACACCACCTCGGTGTCAGTGAAGGGAAATGAGAGAATTCTTCAAAGGGTGTATGTAAATGAACTGGAGAGTGGTATTCCCATTAGAAAGCTCACTGACCTGAACGATTGTGCAGGGCTGGTTAAACATAAGAACGAGTCGGTAGTAAAGGGCAGTCCGGTTATTGACGGAAAGAATGATCTGACATTGAGTTTCACCGATGATTTCGCCTGGAAACTTATCAATGAGACCAATGGTCTGGTTCTCTCCACTGAGATGGACACTTTCTTTGAGAAGTTCCCCGGCATTTATATCTACACCGATACTCCTTCCGGAGTAGGAGGCAGATTTAATTCATTCGACGTGCAGATGAATTATAACAGCAACTCTTACTATCTGGAGAGCAATTTCGGTGAACTGAGCGTCAATTCCATCTTCGATGAAGAGACCGGTCCTGTCGATACCACATTCTTCTTTTATTATGGGGCTTTGGAATTCACTCAACTCGACTCTTTGATTACTGAATACTCTAACGGAACTTTCCCACAGTATGCCATTAATCTTAGCACTCACGAGAGCCGGCATCTGAGCGGAAAAGCCGGTGATAAGATTTATATTGAGGGTGGCGGCGGAATTAAACCCGTAATCAGTGCCCGTCAGCTCAGGGATCTGAGTATCAGAACCATACAGGACACCCTTATGGCACACGGCCGTCCGGTTTCCGATTATGACAAGGTCTGCATTAACAAGGCCACTGTAGTCCTGCCTTTCTCTATGGATACGGATTATAAGGATCTGGATAATCTCTTCCCTCCGCGTCTGAGTCCTACCTGCCGCATCTGGACCGATACCACCTCTACTTATATGGGTTTGACGGATTCCAGTATGGAAAGTGAGAATAAGGGAGATATAAATCGAAGCATCTGTGTTTATTCTCCGGACATTACCTATCATCTGCAGCAGGTAATCTTAAAAGATGAGGACGACGAGGGCTTTAAGACCGGAAATTACGATATCTGGATGCTGCTGATGAGTTTGCAGGAGACTACGACTTCTTCCTCCGGCTCTTCTTCCAGCGATATGAGCGAGTATTTGCAGTACTTGGCATACCAGAACTACTATAACAGTATGTATGGGGATTATAGTTACGGTGGCAGCAGTTACTATAGTAATTATTATAGCTATATGCTTATGGCTATGTATATGGGCGGCAGTAATACCACTACCCGTAATAGCTATGAACTGGATAAGGATTCCTATTTCAGGGCTACGCTTTGCGGACCTGAAGATCCGCAGAGGAGACCGGAGTTGAAGCTGGTATTCTCTCTTCCTAAGGAATAGGATTTAATCGATAAAAAAAGAGGGTCAAATGACCCTCTTTAAAATATCTAGTTGAAAAAATTAAGCAATTTTCTCAGCTACTTTCTCAACAGCGTCCTTTACGGTAGAGATGTTAGCGGTTTCCTCATCTGGAATCTTGATTCCGAATACCTTCTCAAACTCCATAAGAAGTTCCACTGTATCGAGGGAATCAGCGCCAAGGTCGCTTGTAAAGCTAGCGTTCTCTGTTACTACTGAAGGCTCAACACCGAGTTTATCCACGATGATGTCCTGTACTTTCTTTAGGATTTCTGCGTACTCCATTTTTGTTAAAATTTAAGTTTATACTATTACAATTTGACTTCAAGCGAATTCACAAAGGTAATCATTATTTTTTATTCTTCAAAATAGCTTGTTTTTTCGGGTCGCTCAGATTATACCAGATGCGAAGCCCGTTACAGCAGTTAAGCAGATAGAAGATGTATTTTATAATGTAAATCAGAGTGAAGGAATCCCCGCTCTTGATATAGGATGTGCTCCAGAGCAGGATGGAGGCTATGTTTACCGCTATCCAGAAAATCCACTGTTCCATATAGGCGGTGGACATTAGGAATTGGCCTATAATGTTGCAGACCACTGGGATGGTGTCCAGAACGACTGCAAGTTTGAAAAAGGTGGTGGCGGCGCTTCTGTCGAAATGGGAGAGCAGAAGGTAGATGCCGACACTCAGCACTGCAAAGACGGCTATGCACAGAGGCCATTGGCGGCCGGAAAAGCGCCTTGCCTGGACCTGTCCTCGGCTACTCTCGCGCTTTTTCCATTGGTAGAGCCCGATAAACTGCATTGGCACGAAATATATCAGATGCAGCAGGCCGTTGCCCAGTCCTGCACCTCCGTTATACCAGTTGATCAGGCAGACCACGCCATAAACCGACACGTCGAAAAAGCCGAAAAGGAAGGTGATGATATGTCCTGTGGCCGAAGTCACTGTCCCCACTACGCCCATCAGGGAGCCAAAGGCGGATAGTAGCAGCAAAGTCTTTCCCGCATCCGTGGAGCCCAGTTTGAAAGCGGTCACGGCACACACCGCTATGCTCATACCTATCATTATGAAGGCTCCGAAATACTTGTTAAATTTCTGATCGTTAATCATTTGTCTTTAATTCTTTTTTAATTTTCCCTGCCAATGCCGGTCCGACCAGCGCGGCGATTTCGCTCTCCTCTGCTCCAGCTATCCTGGCCACACTTCCGAAATGCATCAGCAGCCTTTGCGCCGTCCGCTCACCCACTCCCTGAATCTGCGTCAATGCGGAACGAACTTGCGCCTTTGACCTGAGGTCGCGATGGAAGGTGATACCGAACCTGTGCGCCTCGTCCCTGATGTGAGTGACTACCCTGAGCGCCTGTGAGTCGCGATCCAGGAATAGGGGATAAGGGTCGTCCAGCAGCACTATTTCTTCCATCCTCTTCGCCAGTCCCACCATTTTTATCTTATCTTCCAGGCCAATTTCCTTTATCGCCTGCCAGGCGAAGGAGAGCTGACCCTTTCCTCCGTCTATTATTACCAATTGAGGCAGGTCTTCAGGATCCTCCCGCATCAAACGGGAGTAGCGTCTGCCCACCACTTCCTTCATTGAGGCATAGTCATTGGCCCCCACTACGGTCTTGATCTTAAATTTACGGTAGTCCTTTTTTGAAGGCAGGCCGTCCCGAAAAACCACGCAGGAAGCTACGGGATTGGTCCCCTGGATATTAGAGTTATCGAAACACTCGATATGCCGCGGGAGTACGCTCATCCCCAAAGCACATTGGAGCTGCTCCAGGGCTTCTTTTTTGAATTCCTCGGGGTCAGTTTTCTCAAGCTGGCGAAGGGAGTTGAAATGAAACTCCTTCGCATTTTTCATACTGAGTTCCAAGAGGCTGAGTTTGTCTCCTCTGGCAGGTATCTTGAATTCCACCTCCGGAAGTTCCACGTCTGGCAGGAAGGGGACTATGACTTCTTTGGAGAGAGCCCCGAACCTCTCCTCGATTTCTGCTATGAAAGAACTCAGGATGCTCGCCCTGTCTTCTTCTATGGCCAGACGAAATTCCAGGTTCAGACTTTGAACTATGGCTCCGTTTCTTATTCTGAGGAAATTGCAGAAAGCTCTGGAGGAGTCGGTCACCAGGGAGAATACGTCTACGTTAGTATCTGCAACTCCACTGACTATGCTCTTGGAATAATGCTCGCTTAGGAGCTCCACCTTTGACTTGTAGTATTCAGCTGCCTCAAAATTAAGGTCTTCAGCAGCTTGAAGCATCTTCTGCCTGTATTCCTTTATAAGTGGCGCAGATTCTCCTTTCAGTATCTGGATTATCTCTGTTATGAAAGCCTCGTATTCCTCAGTGGAGATAGCTCCGGTGCAACAAGCCCTGCACCTTCCGATATGAGAGTCCAGACAAGGGCGATATTTCTTTTTTTCTATATCGCCGGAGTTTAGCTTCAGCCTGCAGGAGCGGATAGGATAGAGGGAAGTGATGAAATCCAGCAGTTTCTTAGCGTGGTAGGCGGAGCTGTATGGCCCGAAATACCTGCTCCCGTTTTTCTCCAGGCGACGAGTCAGATAGAGCCTTGGATACATTTCGGCGCTTAGGCATATCCAAGGATAGGTCTTGGAGTCCTTCAGCAGGATATTGTATTTGGGTTTGTATTGTTTAATGAGATTATTCTCCAGCAGCAGGGCATCGGCTTCGCTGTCTACCACTGAGTATTGGGCGTCAGCTATCTTGCTGACCAGGGCTCTGGTTTTCGTGTTGAGCCTTTCGGCAGGGACGAAATACTGAGCCACCCTCTTGTGCAGGTCTTTGGCCTTGCCTACATATATCACTTCCCCTGAGGCGTCGTAATACCTGTACACCCCAGGGGAATGTGGAAACAATGCTATTTTTTCCTTTAGCTCCAAGGAATCAAAAGACTACAGTCCGAGAGCTTCTTTCACGGCAGCTTCGATGCCTTCTCCGCGAAGGTCTCTCTTGAGGATGGTTCCGTCAGGGCCGAAAAGCATAATCTGAGGGATTCCCTGAATGCCGTAAATGTCTGTAGGGACACGCTGAGCATCAACTATCTGATTCCAGACTACTCCGTGCTCTGCTGCAGCGGCCTTGGTGTCTTCCACCTTATCCCAAACGGCTACACTCAGCACGTCGAATTTCTCGCCTGCATACTTCTTATAAACCGCAGCGATGTTAGGAATCTCCCTTTTGCAAGGGCCACACCAACTGGCCCAGAAATCCACCAGCACGTATTTGCCTTTTCCTATATAATCTGAGAACTTGACTCCGTTTACTTCGAAATCGGTGAACATCTTACCCTCTGAGGTCTTTTCCAAGGCGGAGATGCTCTCCAGAATCTTCTGTACGTCCTCGTCCTCTTTGATCTTAGGGCCAAGCCAGGAGACTGCCTGCTTAAGCTGCTCTCCTTCGAGGTCGTAGTAGACGCTCTTGAAGGCCTCTGCGCCGAGGCTGTTATTCTTATTCTGCTTCAAGGTCTTGAGGCATATATCTATCATTTCTGCGGAAATGCTGTCATATAGCTCAGAATGTTTTGCGGACTTTTCCTCATCGCTAAGAGTAGCGTCTTCAGACAGGCTTTTCACGCCATTTTGATAATTTTCCATCAATTCCTGCAGTTGAGTTTCAAATGCCTGGGTTTTTTTCTCCAGGGCGGCTTCGTTGTTTGCACAAGAAGCGAAAAGGCAAAGGGCTGCCAGGATAGCTAACTTCTTCATATCTCTATATCATTAATGTTATATTTCAATTGAAGCGCAAATTTAAAACTTTTTTCAAACTAATCCTTAATGAAAGACTTCGTATTTAAGCGCTCGCTTTTGATGACTGTCTTTGGGGGGTCCTCCCAGAATATCTGGTAATAGAAATTGGCCCATTCCAGCTCTCCGCTTTCCCAGATTTTAACCAGTTCCTCAGTGGGGGCATCCTTGCCTTCCGGATCATAGTGGGCCTTCAAGTCCTGGTCGAAGATCTTGCCCACTAGATTCCAAAAGCCGGCAGAGAAGCCTCCTTCATAATTGTAGATGATGTCATACACGGTCATTCCACATTCCCTGTCCACCAGACGGGTTAGCAGAAAACCTTGGCTTATGGTAGTGTGTCTTATATCTTCTTCGAAGAGTTTGAAAAGTTCCTTTTCTACATTCTTAATGTATTTGTCCCTGTTTCTTTTGTCCAAATGGTCGGCCTCTATGGTGCTGTCCACCTGATGCATCATCTTTCTTCCTACCAGGGCGTATGGATATACCTTGTTAAAATTATATATCAGACGGTACTTCTCCCTCCACTCCTTGCCGTATTTTTTCACCTTCTTCTTTCGTTTGCTGCTTACGGATGCCGGCGGCAGTTCCTCCAGATAGTATTCCGACTCTTCCTGCATACTGTTAAAATCCTGCGCCGGAGCATAAAAACCGGCGCAGAGAATAAGCAATAATATGAAGAGCCATTTTTTCATTAGTCTTCCAGAATATAAATCTTTCCGAATCTGTCAGTTATTTTAACCGAATGTTTGTCGGCCTGAGGATTATAAGGAGCCTTGAACAGGTTAGGACTTGGGAAGCAGGTCACCCAAGGAATCTTATATTGGCTTGGATCCGCGAATTCTGCCTTGGCCACAGGGTCTTTGCCAGAGAATCTTTCCATATCGCAGACTTTCTTTCCGTCTTCCCAGTACTCTATCTTCCAGGCTGGATCCACGTCCCAGACGTGAACTACGGCCAGGCCCGGATAATCCTCGTGGTCGAAATAACACTTGGCCTGATACTCGGGGCTGTATCCGCAGCCCTTATAATACCACTGGGCTTCGCTTCCGTGGAAGGTATAGACCTTGTATCCTGGAGGACAGCCATCCACGCAGACGCTGCCGCACCACCAGGTGCCACAGAATCCGCCTATGTTATGCTCCATAAGGGATTCCTCTCCTCTCGGGCCTCCGATGACGAAGTTTGTGTTAGTGTGCATATGGCCAGACAGGATAAGGGCATCCCAGTCGGAAATCATTCTGTAAAAAGCCGGCTTGTTACAGAGGTTGTCGCCTATGATGTCGTATCTGAACCTGTCCCTGTCTTCCTTGCCCTGAGTCGTAGGGATATGCATACAGAGTACAAGCTTATGATCCTTAGGTACATAGGAGAGGTCCTTCTCCAGCCAGGCGAGCTGAACTTCATCCAGATAGCCTATATAGAAGTAATCCCTGCCGACATAGAAGTTGTCATCTAATACTACATAGTGCACTTTGCCTACGTTGAAGGAATAGTATGCCGGACCGAAAAACTTCTCATACTCTGTGAAAGAGGTCTCGAAAGAACGTCCGTAGTTGGTCATATCGTGGTTACCCATCACATAGCGGATGTCAATTCCTACTTCGTCCAGCTTGCCGCTGATACGTGGGTAGAGCGGATGCTGCCAGCCCACGATGTCTCCCAGACAGATTCCGAAAGTGTATTCCTTATCCTTGAACCCGGCCACGTGCTCTTTCATATCCTCAACTCTCTGGGCGAAAGGCACCAGGTCCAGAGTGTCCGATATCTGGGGGTCTGCAAAGACGACAGGATGGTGGATGTTATCGTCGAGAGGATTCTTCACCACGGTGAAGTCATAAGTCTTCTTATCAGCTGTAAGATCTTGATAATAACAGTGTTCTCCTCTGAAAGAAGAATTTCTGTACCCGGATGGAGTACTTACGAAGACGAAGCGGCCCGAAGCTCTGTCGTAAGGCATCTGGTAGTAACCATTGGCATCGCTAAGAGTGACACTCACCCCGTCAGACACTACTACGTTTTGAACGGCTTTTCCGGTATCATCACGCACATATCCGCTGATGATACTCTCATCTTGAACATCGTTCTGCTGCTTGCCTACTCCACAGGAGACAAGGCAAAGACAGACCAGAGCTATAGTCGATAAATATTTTTTCATTTCTAACTTCTCCAATACAATTTCTTTTTACTCAAAAGGCAGGTCAGAGCCATCATCGCCAGGGTGATGATAAGTCCTCTGCATACACCCATCAAAGGATTGCCGCTACAAGCTGCGTCCACGATACTGCCTAGACCTGTAATGTAAAACAGCGGGTTCAGTATCATCCCCGGCATAGTGTAGGCGGCCATCGGGTTCTGCCCCACTAGCGAGAGTGGCGTACACAAAGGCTTGTTCTTCTCCTTCAGCAGGGTCTCCAGCCAAAGCAGCGAGGCTGTCAGCAGGCAGGCCAATCCTCCCGTGGTCAGCATATACGACAGGTTGCAGTAGTCCTTCGTGATTCCCCCGTCTATAGGGTCAAAAGCTATGCCAAAGGCCAGAATCACCATACCCATCTTCATTATCAAGCTGTTTGCAGTGTCTTTCTGCCTCCCGCAGAGGAAGACGTATAGCAGACCGATAGCTACGGTGACGTCCATCGCCAGGAAGCATTTGCGCTTGAAGAGTGCCCATACGATAAAGGGCAGCATAAGCATACCAGCTACCCCGAAGACTATCTCCTTCCAGCTTTTCGGCTGCTCGCACATCGGCCTCTTCTCCAGCCTTGCCTTTGAGAGTATATCGCCCATGCTCATACCTATGATGCTAATCACCAGATACTGTGCGTAGTCCCAGTTTATCAGCCAGTTAAGTCCTTGCGGTATGGCGAGGAAATCCAGCAGCTCCGTATGCCAACTCAGCTCTTTCAGTGCGCAGATGACTAGAAGAATCACTGCTCGGAGCCAGAGCTTTTCGCGGCTTAGCAGCCAGATGAAGGATCCTGCCAATGCCAGGAAGGACAGGATCATTATGATGATGTTGTTGCTATGCACGGAGAGTTTCACTCCGAAGGCGAATTTCTCTATTGTCAGCAGGGCGATTATGACCAGCACTCCCGCCAGGTTTACCATCCAGCCTTTGATTCTGCCTTTTTGCGGCACTCGCCACAGGGATAGGAATAGGCCAATCCAAATTCCTACCCGCAGGAGAATTTTCAGAGGCTCCTGATTCGAGACTATCAGGTCGGCATTGCCCAGTACCAGACCGAAGGCGGCCAGGGTCAGCCAGCGTTTCAGCACTTCGAGGGAAACTTGGCCTATGGAATGGCCCCGACGGAGCTTGCCTCCGAGCGAGAATGGCATCGATGCACCCATCGTGAAGATGAAGAGAGGGAAGACCAGGTCGACCCATGTGATACCCTTGACCTCGGGGTTGAAGATGTAGTCTGGTGGCGGGACTTGGCAGTGGAACATCCAGGCCGGAAGTCCCGCATTCCAGGCGATGTTCCCGCACAGTACCATCAGGAAGATGGTCAGGCCGCGCAGAACGTCTATGGATTCTATTCTATCGTTCATTACTTGCGTTTGAAGTTATGCCAATATGCTTCAATCTCTTCCAGGGTCTTGCCGTTGGTGTCAGGGATGACTTTCCACATAATGAGCATATAAGGAATGCACATAAAGGCGAAGATGAAGAAGGTGCCGGCCTGGCTCCAACCTAGAAGGACAGGGGTGAGTTGGCCGATAAGATAAGTGCCTATCCAGAGAGCGAATCCGGCTATGGACATCGCACGGCCGCGGACACTGTTCGGGTACATCTCGCTCAGCAGCACGAAGACCACGGCGGAGATGGAGATGGCACAGCAGAAGACATAAGCCAGGAAGAAAGTGAGCATAAAGCCGTTGCCTAGTCCCAGGGCAGGACCTGCGGCAAAGTAGAGACCTATAGCCACAAGGCAGATAATCATTCCGCTTACTCCCCAGTAGATGAGCTTCTTGCGGCCCACCTTGTCTATGATGAAGACGGCCAGGATTGTGGTCACCATATTCACTACGCCTACCAGCACAGTGGAGAACATTGGGTTGTCAAAGCCGGCCTGGGAGAATATCTTAGGGCCGTAGTAAAGCACTGCGTTCACGCCCATAAATTGGCCTAGGATGGCGATGGCGCTGCCGGCGAGAACGGCGACGAGAATGCCTGGTTTGAGCAGGTCCTTCCAGGAACCCTTGCTGTCTCCCTGAAGGGAGCTGAGGGTGAGCTGAATCTCCTCGCGGATGTCCTCTTCGCTCTTGTATATCTTGTTGAGAACGAGACGGGCTTTATCCATTTTATTCTTAACTATCAGCCACTTAGGACTTTCAGGGATAAAGAAGATAATCAGGAAGAAGAGCAGGGCAGGGATGGTCTCAGTTCCGAGCATTCCTCGCCAAGCCTCTGTCTGGAACATCTTGTCCCAAAGGGACAGCTCGCCTGCATTGGCCCCGAAGGCTGGGTCTATTCCGCTGTCTATCACCCAGTTCATCAGGTAAGCTAGAAGGAAACCCACCGTCACGGCCAGCTGGTAAAGGGATACCAGGGTGCCGCGAATTTTAGCAGGGGATACCTCTGAGATATAGATAGGAGAAACTATGGATACGATACCGATTCCTACGCCGCCGATGATACGGAAGGCCACCAGGGAATTGAAATCGGCGCATACTGCGCAGCCGATGGCGGAGATGCTGAAAAGGGCGGCGGAGATGAGCATAGTGAGCTTTCGGCCCAGATAATCACTCAGTGAGCCTGCTACCAGCACCCCGCAGATGGAGCCTACAAGGGCGCAGCCCACGTACCAGCCTTCCTTGAAATCGTTTAAATTGAACTGCCCTTTGACGATCTCGGTAGTTCCTGATATTACGGCAGTGTCGTATCCGAAGAGGATTCCTCCTACAGCTGCCACTATGGCCATAAAGATCACATAGCCACTTGTCTTGCTTGTTTGATTCATCTTATTTAATGTTAAAATAATCCTTGTATCTGTTATAAAGGTGTCCAGCCTGCAGATAAGAGCTTTGAGGACTCATAAAGTGGCTGAATTCAAAGGTGATGGCCTTGTCGTAGCCACAGCGCTTGGCAGCTTCGAGCTTCATTCTCAGTTTGTCGAACTTGATAGGCAGGAACTTGATAGGCATATCGCGGTCGAAGGTCTCGGCATTGGTCCAGCACTGCATTCCATAGCGGTCAGCGAGTTTCTTGTTCACAGAGAAGAAGGCGTCTAGCTCGTCATAGTCTATGTGTCCGTCCTGGAAGGCGCAGGCGTCCACCACTTCGTGGATTCCGGAGAATATCTCATCCCATTCCCTCTCGTGCTGTTCCACGCTTACCGCCTCCTCCTTGGAGAGTGCGCCTCCTGCGGCAGATACGGCTTTCTTACCGTCTATCCAAGGCGAGATAAAGGTAGGCAGTCCTCCAGACACGTCCTTACACATCTTGCCCATAGTGTAGAAACACTCCACTGCGCCCTTCGTGGCTCGGGAAATCTCCGTAGAGATGTACCAGCCCTGGAAACTCTTATGGTGCCCATAGTGCTGCCAAACTTCATCTATAACAAATTTGTTAGCTTCCATTTCCGCCCTCATATCGCCTGTATCCCAATACTTTCCGGTATCGTATAAGCCGAAATAGAATTTCATCTCATATTTGTCGGCCAGGCTCAGGAACAGTTCCAGCAGATCCAGAGATGGCATATAGCAACCCTTTCCCAGAAGGTATTTGCTAGGCCAGGTAATGAATTTGCGATAGCCGCTGCGAATCATTATCACGGTATCTATGCCAATGGCCTTCATATTCCTGAAATCAGCTTCCCATTCCTTAGGCCCCCAGTTCTGGTGAGGGATGTCGTGAGAAATTTCATCCAGGAAGGTGCCTGTAATCTTCAAGGCGTTTCCCTTCGGGACTATGAGGGGATCTGGGTCTGAATCCTTGAAAAGAGGACTCTCTGAACAACTGCTGAACAGAGGAGTACAGGCTGCTGCAGTGGTCGCTGCCGCTGCGGTTTTTAGAAAGGATCTGCGATCTGTCATAACAAGTGTTTTTGTTTTAATATGAAAAAGACCCTTTGCGGGCACATATTCCGGCTGCTATTATTCCGGAGTTCGGCCCCAAACGCGTAAGGGTAACGGGTACGTCATAACTTAAAAGTCTTAGAGAGTTCTGTTTTATGGCGACTTCCACCTGCTGTTGGAAATACGCTGGAGATATAGTTGCAAACTTGCCTCCCAGAACTATGCAGTCCGGATTAAACAGATTGATCATTCCTGCCAATTGTTTTCCCAATTCTCTGCTGGTCTCTGATACCAGTTCTATGCATAGAGGGTCTTCCTGCCCCGTTGCATATAGGATGTCATCTTCTGTAATCTTTTCTTCTCTGAGTAGCTTTGAAGACAGCAGAGAGGCTTCTCCCATAGTGATTCTTTCGATTAGCTTTCTTTGGATTGCGAGCCCTGAAACCTCAGTCTCCATACAGCCTTTCTTTCCACAATGGCAGACTATGTTGTTATCGTAATAATGAATATGTCCTAATTCTCCGGAATAACCCTGTCGGCCATAGTACAGTTCGCCATTGATAACCATTCCAAGTCCTATTCCCCAGCTGAAATTGACAAACAGCAGGTTGCGCTTGGTGTTATTATATATTATATAGTCGGCATAAGTCAGGGCTTTGGTGTCGTTTTCAATAAACACAGGGATGCCGAAATGTTCAGTGAGAATGCTTGCCAGGGAAGATTTCTGCATCTCCTCAAAATTATACTTGGTCGCGCTGGTCCCGTTATGGGAATCAACCCTGCCTCCAAGCGAAAGCCCCAGGGAGACAATTTTCTCTCTGATTTGGGAATCCAGACTTTCGATATAGCGGTCAACTTTCACGCATACCTCATTCAGGTTTTCGTGGCTGTTCTCAAAACGGAAATCCGTGAAGGAGTGGGAGTCAATCAGTTTTCCGGAGAAATCCACTACACCCACATCCAGACCGGCGTGATTGATGTCCACGCCCACAAAGTAATGAGAATCAGTGCTTATCCCATACACTATCGCCCTTCGCCCTTTTCCAGAGGCATTTTCCTTGCCAATTTCCTCCAGTTTCCCGTCTTCCACCATTTGAGCGAAATACTTTGCCACCGTGGTAGTGCTCAAATCCACGATTTCCGCTATCGTAGGTATCGTGACCTGCCCTTTTTCTATTATCTGCTCAAGAACGGCGCGTTCGACCATCTCGAAAGTGTTATTAATAAGCATCTTTGTAAAATAAAGATTTAATTAATCAATTTGCTTTTTTAAATAGTGGAGCAATTACGCAAATATAAATAATAATTTCGATTTGATGACAGAAATTTTGCAATTAATTTTTTAATTTATACTTTTGAAGAACAAAATAACAATTAACAATGGGTACATTTGACAAAACACTTTTGCTAAATAACGCGGATTGGTATAGGCGCGAGCTTACTGATAACATCTTAGCTTT
>CAMFSN010000023.1 GCA_945983015.1 uncultured Bacteroidales bacterium | reverse complement strand
AGAGGGAGGAAGTAGTTCTGCATAGAGAACATACCCTTCTTCATCTCACCGCCGTACCAGGTGTTCAGAATAACCTGCTCCTTGCTGCTGACGTTGAATGCGACTGCTGTCTCAGAGTTGAGGCCAAGTTCCTTATAGTTCTCAACCTTTGCCTTAGCTGCGCAATATACTACGAAGTCAGGCTCCTGATCGAACTCTGCCTGGTTCTGAGGACGGATGAACATATTAGTCACAAAATGTGCCTGCCAAGCCACTTCCATAATGAAGCGAACCTTCATACGGGTGTCTTTGTGGGTTCCGCAGAAACCGTCCACCACGAAGAGGCGTTTGCCTGAAAGCTGCTTGAGGGCGAGGTCCTTGAGGATGGCCCAGTTCTCTTCGCTGAGAGGGTGGTTGTCATTCTTGTACTCCTCGGAAGTCCACCATACGGTGTCCTTGGAGTTAGCATCCATTACGATGTATTTGTCCTTAGGGCTGCGGCCGGTGTAAACGCCGGTCATTACGTTGACGGCACCCAGTTCGGTAACCTGTCCTTTCTCATAGCCTTCGAGACCAGGTTTGGTCTCCTCGTTAAACAACACTTCGTAGGAAGGGTTGTAAAGAATCTCGGTCACACCTGTGATACCGTACTTTGAAAGATCAATGTTTGCCATATTCTAAAGTATAATTTGTATTTTTGCCTTATAAAAATTTGCGACGCAAAGATAAACAATTTTGGCTATTGCTGCAATAAATATGCCTTTCGACTTGTTGAAAAAATACTGGGGATTTGATACTTTTCGCCCCCTTCAGAAGCAGGTGATAGACTCCGTGCTGGAGGGAAGGGATACATTGGCCCTGCTGCCTACCGGAGGTGGAAAATCTCTGTGTTTCCAACTCCCTCAGCTTATGAAGGATGGCCTTGCCCTGGTGATAAGTCCTCTGGTCGCCCTGATGAAAGATCAGATTGAGAATCTCAGGGCGAAAGGAATCAAGGCTCTGGCAGTAAACTCTTCGATGAGCAGAAGCGAGATAGAATTGGCCTTGAACAATGCGGTCTATGATCCGGACTGTAAGTTCTTATACCTCTCGCCGGAAAGGCTGGGAACCACGCTGCTGCGCTCATATCTGGACAGCCTTCCCATCAGCACTATAGTGGTGGATGAGGCCCACTGTATCTCGCAGTGGGGATATGACTTCCGGCCGGATTATCTGCTGATAGGCCAGATTCGCGAAGTGCTTCCGGAAGTGCCTGTCTTGGCGCTCACGGCAACGGCCACCCCTCAGGTCTGCGAGGATATTATGGAGAAATTGGCCTTCAAGGAAAAGAATGTCCTGAAGGGGGATTTCAGCCGAGAGAATCTCAAATATGTGGTGAGGGAGTGCAATGACAAGCTGGGGCAGCTGCTGACTATTTGTCAGAAGGTGCAGGGTTCGGGAATAGTCTATATGCGAAATCGCAGGAAATGTGAGGAGGTCGCGCAGTTCCTGAAGTCCTGTGGGGTGAGCGCGGACTATTATCACGCCGGTCTTCGCAGTGAAAGCCGCAGCCAAAGACAGCAAAGTTGGAAGGAGTCTGGGATAAGGGTGATGGTATGCACCAATGCCTTCGGAATGGGAATTGACAAGCCGGACGTGCGTTTTGTGGTGCATATGGATATTCCGGATTCTATGGAGGCCTATTACCAGGAGGCCGGAAGGGCCGGAAGGGATGGGCTTAAAGCCTATGCCGTGCTCCTTTATAACAAGCGGGATATCAGTAGGTTATACCAGATGGTGGAGCTTTCTTTCCCTACGCCGGAATTTATCGAGGAGGTCTATCAGAAGATTCACGTCTATTATCAGATTCCTTACGAGACGGGGGAGGGCAGGGAGTTGAAGTTCGATTTGGCAGAGTTCTGCAAGCACTTCTCCCTTCCCAGGGTGAGCACCCATTACGCCTTGGAGTATTTGTCCAGGATAGGGCATTTCTTCTACACCGAAGACGTGGACATTCCGACCAGAGTGAAAATTCTGCCGGAGAGAAAGAGCCTGCATTATCTGGATTTTCCAAAGCCGGAGATGATCAGCCTGCTGGAGTTGCTGATGCGCAGTTACACGGCTATTTTCTCCTATGCCGTGCCTGTCGATGAGAAATATCTCGCGGCCAATCTTTCCCTCACCGTGCCTCAACTCAGGGTTCTGCTCTACGAACTTTCGCTCGAGCACGTCATCAGATACATTCCCTGCGCCGTCAGCACGGTCATCTGCATACGGCATCCCCGTCTGGCCCCTAAGAACGTGAATCTGCGGCTGGATTATTATAACAAACTAAAAGAGGCCGCTCTTCAGAGGGCCTCTATGATGGAAAAATATTGTCTTAACCGTACTGAATCTCCTTCCGATATGTTCTTAAAGTATTTCGGAGTGGAGCCTTCTACTGAGTGATTCCCAGTTTCTTAAGCAGGGCTTCAGCTTGCGGGTCTCTGCCTCTGAATTTCCTAAAGAGCACGGCAGGGTCTTCGTTGTTCCCCTGGCTTAGTATGTTAGCCCTGAAGGATTCTGCGACTTCTGGATTGAAGATGCCTTTTTCCTTGAAGAGGGAGAAAGCGTCGGCCTCCAGGACTTCGCTCCATTTGTAGGAGTAGTATCCGGCGGCGTATTGGCCTGTGAAGATATGGGTGAAAGCTGTGGAGATGCAAGCTCCTTCGACTCCAGGAAGCAGGCTGCAGCGCTCGGTGGCTTCCTTTTCGAAACTCAGAACGTCCTTGTCTGTCATAGTCTCCAAAGTGTTCCAGGCCATATCCAGGTAGCCGTAGTTTAACTGTCTTACCTGGAAATAGGCTGAGTTATAGTTCTTTGTGGCTATAATCTTCTTTATCAGTTCATTAGGAATCACTTCTCCACTCTGATAATGCTTTGCAAAACTCTGAAGGAATTCTGTCTCGAAGGCCCAGTTCTCCATAATCTGGGAAGGCAGTTCCACGAAATCTGTACTTACGTTGGTGGTGGTCAGACTTCCGTAGCGGCCTTCGCTAAGGATGGCGTTAAGGGAGTGGCCGAATTCGTGCAGCAGGGTAGTCAGCTCGTAGTGAGAGATAAGCGAAGGCTTGCTGGCACTTGGCTTGGTGAAATTCGTCACCAGGCTCACCAAAGGTCTGATCTCCTGCCCATCCTTTTGCTTCAGGCCACGGAATTCGGTCATCCAGGCCCCGCTACGTTTCGATGCCCTAGGGAAGAAGTCCACATAGAAAAGGGCCATATGCCTGCCTGTCCTGTCCTTGACATCATAGACTTTAACGTCCGGATGATATACAGGAAGGTCTTCTCTAAGTTCGAAATTCAGGCCATAGAGTTTGCCAGCCAGATCGAATACTGCCTTTACGCAGCTGTCAAGCTCCAGATAAGGCTTGAGCTGCTCTTCGTCGAAGTCATAAAAGGCTTTCTGGTATTTGTCACTCCAGTAGGAGAAGTCCCAGGCCTGAAGTTCTTTTTCAGGGAAGCCCTTGCCTCTGGCGTAGTCCAGAACCGCCTTCACCTCCTGTTTTGCCACCGGAAGGGATGGAATCAAAAGCTGATTCAGGAAATCGTAAACCTGCTGTGTGCTTTTGAGCATTCTTTCTTCCAGGACATAGTCGGCATAGCTCTTATAACCCAGCAGCTGAGCTATCTCTATGCGGGTGGAAGTGATGTCCAGCACTACCTGTGAGTTGTCAAATTCTCCTCCGCAGGCTCTGGAAGCATAGGCTTTGTACATCTGCTCGCGAAGGGAGCGCTCGTCACAGTATTTCATAAACGGGCTGTACATAGGGTAGGAAAGGTCGAAGGTCCAGCCGCTTTGTCCCTTTTCCTGCGCCAGCTCTGCAGCCTGCTCCACCAGGGATTCCGGAAGACCTGCCAATTCTTTCTCATCCTGCAGGTTCAGGCTGAATGCGTTGGTGGCTGCCAATGCGTTTTTCGAAAACTCGAGTTGCAGCAGGGAGAGTTTTTCGCTGAGAGCGGCAAACTTGGCCTTGTCCTCCTCGCTCAAAAGGGCTCCTCCCCTTACCATAGATTTGTAAATTTTCTCTGTGAGTCTTTTCTGATCCTGCTCCAGCTTTTCGGAGTGCTCATATACTTCCTTCACTCTGTCGAAGAGCACAGGATTGGTGCTGACATAGACTTCGTACTCATTCAGAAGAGGACTGACTTCCACGGCTATCTGCTGCAGCTCATCGGAACTGTCGGCTTCCCTGATATTGAAAAAGATTCCTGCCACCTTGTCCAAAGTCTCTCCGCTGTTCTCCAGACGAAGGACGGTGTTTTCGAATGTAGGATATTCAGAGTCTGCAATTATCTCATCTACAGTAGCTTTTGCCTCCTCTATGCCTTTTTTGAAGGCTGGGAGGTAATGCTCGTTTTTAATCTTGTCGAATTCAACTGCCCCGTATGGCAGGGACGACTCCCTCAAAAGGGGATTAGTGTTGCAAGCGCACATTAACAGTAATGGTAATAAATAAGTTATTTTTTTCATTTTTAATTAATTTGATTCTATTACGAGTCCGTCATAAGCGGCGTGAATGCCTTCCGGAAGCGAGGCCTCCAGATCTTCGTGTTTTCCCAAAGCGTGTGCCAAATGAGTCAGGTAGGTGTTCTCCGCTCCAATTCTTTGGGCCAATTCGATAGCCTGATCCAGGCAGAAGTGGGAGTGGTGCAATTTTCTTCCCACGCAGTTCAGGGTCAGCGCCTTCAGCCCTTTAAGTTTTTCCAATTCCCCTTCCTCCAGACATCTCATATCCGTAAGGTAGGCTATCTGTCCGAAGCGAAAACCCAGCACAGAAAAAGTTTTGTCCAGGTTGTGATAACCCTGTATAGGTATGACTTCCACTCCTTTGCGCTTCATCTCGCTGATATCGGACTGTACCTTATGGTAGCCCACTCCACTTTCCCAGACCAAGGTCGGAAGGATTTCATTAGGCTCCACTCTGAAAGGATGCTGCCCGTCTATATGTCTGACATACCATTCCGGCACTCCAGGGTAGTGCGGTTCTGTGAAGGCGTAGCTGTATTCCTGCTCCATAGAATGTTCCACATAGTCCTCGCAGAAGATATTTACTGGTTTATGTTCCAAGAGGTTAAAGGATCTCAAATCGTCCAGTCCTCCGGTATGGTCCTTATGGTTATGGGTCAGCAGCACGGCATCCAGGTGCTCCACTCCCGCTCTCAGCATCTGGGAACGGAAATCAGGTCCGCAGTCTATCAGCATCGTAATGTCCCCATATTCCACCAGGGCGGAAGAGCGGTAGCGCTTGTCCCTCGGGTCGGTGCTAGTGCAAACTTCACACTTGCAGCCTATTACCGGAATCCCCTGGGAGGTTCCCGTCCCTAAAAAAGTCAATTTGCATTTCATATCACTACTTCAACTATCTTTCCTACCAAATCCGGATCATACTCTCGGCTCACTCTGATGTAGTTGCCGCTATAGCCGCTCATCTGTCCGTCTTTTTCTTTCGACTCGAAGAGAACCAGGGCTTTTTTCCCTTTCTGCGAGTTCACAAAGGAGTCGTGCAGCTCCAGGCAAAGCTTCTCCATCAGCTCCACCCTTCGCTTTTTCTCCTGCTCGCTCACCTGCCCCTCCATCTGCGCGGCCGGCGTGCCCGGCCTTCTGGAGTATGGAAAGACGTGAATGAAAGCCGGCCTAATCCTTTTTATGTATGCCAAGCTCTTTTCGAACAGCTCCTCGCTTTCTCCAGGTAGGCCCACCATCACGTCTATTCCTATGAACACCTCATCCGAAAGCTTTTCTCTTAGGTAGGCCAATTTCTTTTCGAAGAAGGCGCTGTCGTAGTGCCTTCCCATAGCCTTCAGCAATTCGTCACAGCCGGTCTGCAGGGGGATGTGGAAGTGTGGCTGGAATTTGCTGCCTGAGGCTATCCAGTCGATGATCTCATCACTCAAAAGGTTAGGTTCTATGCTGGAAATTCTATACCTCTGTATTCCTTCCACTTTTTCCAGGGCTTTCAGCAGGTCCAGAAAACTCTCTCCGTTATTTTTCCCGAAGTCACCGGTGTTTACTCCTGTAAGGACTATCTCCCTGATGCCTTCCGAGGCAGCTTTCTCTGCCATTCTGACAGCTTCGCATATCCTTATGCTGCGGCTTTCTCCTCGGGCATAAGGCACTGTGCAGTAATGACATTTGTTATCGCAGCCATCCTGTACCTTTAAAAAGCATCTGGTTCTCTCTCCGCTGCTATAAGCCCCGAAGACCTTGTCCTCCAGGTCGGGTTCTTCAACTTCGAAGCCCAAGGCCAAAAGGCACTGGGGGACTATCAAGGCCTTTTCCTTGCAGCCGAAAATCTTCCAGACTCCCTCTATACTACTAAGTTCCTCTCTTCGCAGCTGGGCGCTGCACCCGCAGACTATAATCTTAGCCTCAGGATTCAGCCTGTGGGTTTTACGGATGAGGTTGCGGGACTTGGCATCTGAGGTAGCTGTAACCGAACAGGTGTTAATCAGGTACAAATCCGCCTTTTCCTTAGCAGACACAGTCTCGAATCCCGCCTGCCGGAAAGCTCTCTCGTATGTGGAAGTCTCGGCGTAGTTCAGTTTGCAGCCGAGGGTAAGGTAGGCTATTTTCATTTGCTCAAATGTATTACGGCCCTGTCCAGCTCTCCTCCTACCGGAGGCTTTAGCTTGGAAAGGCTTATGCTGAAATGCTCCAGGGAGGGAAAGGCTGCTTCCAGAGACCTGAATATCCTCACGGCCAGGTTTTCTATCAGATTGGAAGGCTGCTCCATCTCCTTGCTTATCAGAGAGTATATGGCAGAATAATCTATGGTATCTTCCAGGGAATCACTCAGGGCTGCTTTGTCCACTTCCAGTTCCGCCTCGAAATCCACCAGATACTCTCCACCTTTTTCCCTTTCGAAATCCAGACAACCGTGGAAGGCGTGGAATTTCATTCCTCTCAATTCAAGTTTTCCTTTCATCAATCACTTTAGAATTAAAAAAACACAAGGCTCTTTTCCCAAGAGGACTTTGCGGCTTTTCCACTTGGATACCTCGTAGGTCTTAATGTACTGCTCATCAGAGCAAAGCCTTTTAGCCACACAGAGTCTGGTCGAAGGCATAAGACAAGCTAGAAAATCCTGAAAGAGAGCATCGCTGCGATAAGGGGTTTCTATGAATATCTGAGTCTGTTTCAAAGTTCCGGAAAGCCTTTCCGCCTCCCTTATGGCCGCTTTTCTCTGTTCGCTCTTAGCCGGCAGATAGCCCCGAAAGGCAAAGGATTGGCCATCCAGACCGCTGCCCATAAGGGCCAGCATCAAAGAGGATGGGCCCACAAGGGGACAGACTTCTATATCGTGTCTGTGACAGAGGGCTACCAGGGCAGCTCCAGGGTCAGCCACTGCAGGAAGTCCGGCTTCGCTGATCAGGGCTACATCCCTTCCATTATCGAAAAGGCTGAGCATCCCTTCCATCTCTTCGGGACTGCTATGTTCATTCAGGACTGAGAAATTCAATTCTTCGATATGACCCTTCAATCCTGCTCTGGAGAGGTATCTGCGGACAGTCCGCTCTTCCTCCACCACATAATTGTCTATGTGATGAAGCAGTTCAAGTACAGGTGCGGGAATTACTTCCGAGGGCTCTCTTTCACTTAGAGGGGATGGTACTAGATATAGTTTGCCTTTATTGTTGCTCATTTGTAATTCTAATCTTCTTGTTAGGAATGAATTCCATTTCCTTTTCCTCTTTTTTGAATAACTGCCTGAAGAAATCCTTTAAGTTATCGTATTCCTTTTGATAGGATATACCTACGCCGTTCCTCTGGCTGTTATCCAGATAGTTGGTATAATCGTCCGCCGAATGGGAGAATAAATTCAGTCTGAAGTGTCCGGACTTGTTCAATTTGATGGTAATGTCCAGGTCTCCCACCATATTCTCGTCACTGGAGGATGAGAATTTGCGGTTAGCCAAGGAACCGTTCACCGAGATCATATTGTCCAGGAATTGGGTGGATACGTCCACATCCATAACGTTGTTACCCATTTCATTTTGCTGATAGCTCAGTCCGAAGTCCAGAGGAATTCCCATCTTTTGGAGGACCGCGTTGAGTTGTCCCGACATTATGGAGGAGAGATTACTGAGCAGGAAGTTGGAATTACTGCTGTTATTGTTTACGATTCCGCTTTGGCTGCCAGGCATAAAGCCTCCCAGTACCACGAGGGAAAGGAATTGTCGGGAGATCTTGTCTTCAGTATTCAATTCACTCTCCACCAGGGATTTTGTAGTAGGGTCCAGGTCTGGAACATCTATGGAGAAGGATAACTGAGGGGATCGTATCTTGTCTGTAATCTTGATTCCGCAGTTCACCAGCCTTCTAGTAGATACCGAGGTGGTATCTGAAATCAGTGAACTCAAGGAGGCCTTCAAAGAATGTGTGGCGGAGATGTTCAACTCAGTATCCATCACATCTCCCGAGAAAGTGAGGCTGCTCCCGTCTTCTATGCTAAAGTCCTTGCTAATAAGTGAACTAAGTGTGGAGAAATGATACTTTCCGCTAGTGATGTTATAATTTCCACCCAGACTTATGTCGGAGTTTTTATTATCGAAATCGGCTGTAATGACTCCATCTCCGGCGATGTTCAGGGAATTGCTGCCCTGCTTGTCCAGATTAGCTGTGATAAGCAGTCCGGAGTTGACGTTCAGCCTGCATTTGGCCTCGAATTGGGAGGCAGGATTGTTTTCAAGCTGTTTTTTAACGAAAGCATCCTCTTTTATTTCATCGCTGGCGGCCTCCTTGAAACTAAGCAGGGAGGAGGAAGTCTCGTTGCCTCCATCCAGGGTGATAAAGACCTTGCCGGCACCGGAATTGGCCAGGTCGGCCTCCAGAGAGAGTTTTCTCAGGTCTTCGCCCTTGAGTTGAATGTTCCCATCCAGGGCCAGATTCCCATAAAAGTTATCGCTGCCGCTTTTCTTATCCAGAACGCTGAAATTCTCCAGATCCAAATTCAGCATAGGGAAGCGTCCGCTCAATTCCGCTTTCCCCTGTTTAGGATCTTTGATGTTTATCATATCTATCAGCAGGCCATCAGAGTCAAAACGCAGTTTGCCATTGATGTCGTAGTGTACCCCCGTAGCTTTGAGAGCGAGTTTTATGTCGCTGAGAGTAAGGGCGTTGCTTCTTATGGCAAGTTTGTCTATAGGGCCGTTTGCGCTGATCTTTCCATCTATCCTTCCGCTCAATTCGCTCAATAATCCGCTCAAGGCCGGTTGGAGCAATCCCGGGTCAAAGGCGTTGAGGCTGAGTTTGGCATTCAGATAGGAAGAGAGGGAATTGAAACTGCCTTCCGCTTTGATTCGTTTCTCTTTCCCTTCCGTGATGTTACTCAGGCTGAACTTGATTAGGTCATCCTCATCGTCCAGGAAGGCATTGAGGCTGATTCTGCCGGCATTGGCCAGGCCTAGCTTTAATTCCGGACAATTCAGGTCTATGTTCAGGCCGGCATTGCTGTGGGACGGGGTCATCAGGGATATCCGACCCTCAAGTATTCCCGACAGCGGCATCTCGCCGTCCAGTAGTGCATTGGCCGTCTGCAGTTCCAAATTATTTATAATCAATGCCAATTCGCTTGGCACCACTGAACTTAGATCGCCTTTCAATTCGATCTTCTGTTCTTCGTTGCTGAGGCTGAAATCAGCGATGCTCAACTTCTCGTCCTCCCAATTGATGTCCGGATGGGAGAAGGCCCATCTCTGAGCGCCTATGTTTATGAAGGAATCTCCCAGGGAGGCGTCCACGTGCAGTTTGCCATCTTCCCTGTTCGAACAGAGTGCGTTCAACTGCATCTCTGTAGATAAGTCTTTGCCAAGTATCTTTTCAGTTTTGAATTTGAGCTTGGCCTGATCCTCTGCGGCCTCCACTTCGAGCGCGGTGTTCTTAGTGCTGAAATCCTTAATTATCAGTTCCTCTATTCCTAATCTTGAACTGAGGATATTCTCGTCTGAGACTATCTGAGCTTTCAGGTTCTTTAGGAAATAGTCATTGAACTGTGCGCTGGCAGAATCGAAATTCAGGCTGAACGAAGAGTCGTTTTTCAGACTTGCGCTCAGACGGGTACCATCTGCAATCTGGATATCCTGATGGAGAAAACTAAGGATTTCCCTAGTGTCTTTAATCACTGCCACTGCGTCGAAAGTACGATTTTTCCACTCCGGCATATCGCTAATAAAGACGGAAGGCAGGGCTCTGGAGAGTGTGCAGGCCAATATCGGATCGACGATGCTGGCCAGGTCTGGATCTCCGGTATAGGCCAGGTCTGCAAAGGAGGACTTGAGATTCAGGCGAATCTTCTCCTGCTCCAGCACGGAGGCGAATTTGATCTCACCTATGTTATGTTTGCCCTGGTCGTCAGTATAAACGAGCTGCGGGATGCTGGCGTTACCTATCAGAACGTGCCCGTTAGTGCTGCGTAAGTCTATGTTAATCAGAGCGGACAGCTTGGAATTACCACCTCTGGTGTCTATGTTCAATTTCTGCAGGTCAGCGTATGCCAAATTCAGATTGAGGCGGTAGATGGAGTTCGAGCTCTTGTTCGAAAGCGAAAAACTACCTCCAAAGATAAGGGTGAGGTTAGGGTCGTTGCAGCGCAGGTTCCCGGTGAATGTCTTGTCCTGGAAATAGCCTTTGCCGTCAATCCTGCTGTAAGTATAGTCGTTGAAACTTAACTCGTTTATTTTCAGTTCGTCTATTTTAATGTAAGGATTCCCTTTGTGAAGGACTCCGTCCGCCTTCAGCCTAAGGGATGTTTTGCCTAAGGCTTCGTTTAGGCTTATCTTTGATAAATCCGCTCCGTTAACTTCCAGTTCTCCTTCGAAATTTGGAGCTTTGTCGGGGCTGACTAGTTCTGAGAGTTTGGCCTTCAGAAGCAACTCTCCCATATTACTCTTTAGCGTCAAATCTGCCTGGAGTGAGTTCAGGGCTCCTTCGACATTGCCGGTCAAATCTGCTTCCAAGCCAGGTGCAAAGCCACTGATGTCCAGCTTTTTGTCTTCCATAAAGGCGGATACGAAACTGCCTATGCCCTCAGGACTGAATTCGAGCTTTCTGGATACTAGTTTTAGTTCGGCATTTTGAGGGCTAAGGGAATTCTTCATCTTCAGGCTCAGGTCTGCGCTTAAAGCGCTGAGTCTTTCGCTAAAGACAGCCTGGGAGATTTCGGGATTATTAATGCTTCCCTTAAATTTCAGTTGTTCTATGTCCAGCAGCAGGGGACTCTCGGAGTAAAGCCCGCAGAAATGGCTGATGCTCTCTATGGCAAGAGGTTCTGCGCTGGCATCCAGACTCAGTTCCACTTTGTTTAAAAAGTCCTTGAAATCCGAGTTTTTCTCGGCAAACATCGTGAAACGCTTGATGAATACAGAGGAATTGGCATCCCGAATCTGAGTGTTTTTAACCTCAGTGAGACCCATTCCGGTAACACATTCTCCCTTAATGGATAAACTGTATCCAGATTTTTCGCTGATAAGGCCTCTGTCCACAAAGAAACTGCAATGGCTGTCCACGAAGTTGATATCGTGACCCCTGACATCAGCCGTGAGATCCAGGTCGAACCAGTTGATGCCTTCTCCAGGGTATTCGTAGCCCTCGTTGAGGTTCAGCATTCGAAAGCGGAAGTTCTTGATGTCCGCCCTTTTGATGGAAAATAGGTCTGGAACTTCCTTGGGCTCATCGACTTTCTCCTTAATCATAAAGACGGAGGAGAAGTTGTTCTCATATTCGCATCTGCTGCTGTCGTATATGGCTAAATTCAGGCAGATGCCCTCCGCTCTCACCCTGTCCAGATGAACTCCTCCCTTTTTTGTCAGCAAACCCTTCAGGGTGAAAGTGGCGGAGACGTGCTGGGCGCAAAGCAGGGTATCCAGCGAACTCTGCGGATTATTGTCGATAATAGACAGGTCTTTTATTATCAGGGTGGTGAATGGGGCAAATTTGATGCGGGAGAATTCTATCCTGGCATCCAGATGATTTTCGGCCAGACGGACGACTTTTTGTCCGAGTCTGGTCTGAACTCCCGGGCTTTGTAGTAACAGAAGAGCTATTCCCGAAAGCAGCACTATGGCTTCGAGAATACGGGTAATGATTATCCTTGTCTTCTTCTTGCGCATTATCGCTCAAATTTAGCAAAAGTTTTCCTATTTTTGCCCCTTACTATGGCAGATATTATTCTCGGAATAGAATCTTCCTGCGACGACACGTCGGCAGCGATAATTTCGGACAGGGTTTTGCTGTCCAATGTACTTGCAAGTCAGGATGTTCACCGTGCCTATGGCGGGGTGGTGCCGGAGCTTGCCTCAAGGGCCCACGAACAGAATATAGTGCCGGTTGTGAGCGAAGCCCTCAAGCGGGCCGGAGTATCAGCCTCCGAGCTTACGGCCATAGCCTTTACCAGGGGTCCCGGGCTATTGGGTTCCCTTTTGGTAGGGACTTCTTTTGCGAAGACATTGTCTCTGGCCCTGGATTGCCCTCTGGTGATGGTGAATCACTTGCAGGGACATGTATTGGCATCTTTTGTCAGACAAAAGGATCAGCCTGTCAGGGAACCTTCCTTCCCTTATCTTTGTCTCCTGGTCTCAGGCGGTAATTCCCAGATAGTCAGGGTAAATTCTCCTTTGGATTTTGAGATTCTGGGGGCTACCATAGACGATGCCGTGGGAGAGGCTTTTGACAAGTGTTCGAAGATGATGGGATTGGGTTATCCTGGAGGGCCTGTCATAGACAGATTGGCTAAGGAAGGCGACCCGAATCGTTTTAAGTTTGCCAAACCTCATATCCCCGGCCTTGATTACAGTTTCAGCGGGGTCAAGACCTCCCTGCTTTATTTTGTGAGGGACCAATTGCTGCTGGATCCGGATTTTATGGAAAAGAATAAGGCTGACATCTGCGCCTCTTTCCAGAAGACCCTCATAGACATTCTGATGGACAAACTCATAAAGGCTGTTAAGCAGACAGGTATCAAGGAAGTGGCTATAGGTGGGGGAGTTTCCGCTAACAGTGGCCTTAGGGAAAGAATGCTGCTGGAGGGTAAGCATAGGGGATGGAATGTATATCTGCCTGAATTTAAGTTTACTACTGATAATGCCGCGATGATAGCCATCGCTGGATATTTTCATTATCTGAACGGGGAAAGATGTCCTTTGGATGTGGCTCCCGTCTCCCGAATAGCTGACTTCTAATGCGAGTTTACGAATTCACTACTCCGATGGATTCTCCCCTGAATGCCGCCCAGGTAAGGGAGAGGCTAAGAAGAGAGTTTAAAGATCCTTCTCTGGAACTGAATCTTAAGAGAAGTATAGATTTCAGGCATAGTCCCCAGTATCGATATCGCTGCGAACTCTTTTCGGAGGGTGTTGATTTTCAGCCATATAGTCTTCCTGAATATAAGGATGTGCACTCTGCTCCGGAAGTTCTGGTGGTGGGCGCAGGTCCGGCCGGAATGTTTGCTGCCCTGCACCTGTTGATGGCAGGTCTGAAGCCGGTGATATTGGAAAGGGGAAAGGATGTGCATAACAGGAAGAGGGACTTGGCCTTGATTTCCAGGGAGGGAATTTTGGATGAGGATTCGAATTATTGTTTTGGAGAGGGAGGGGCAGGCACTTTTTCTGACGGAAAACTTTATACCCGCTCCTCGAAAAGAGGGGATAACAGGGAAGTGCTGCATCAGTTTGTTCGTTTCGGGGCTTCGGAAGACATTCTCATTGAATCACACCCTCATCTGGGCTCGGACAGGCTGCCTGGGATAGTGGAGAATATCCGGAAGTGCATTCTGGAGCACGGTGGGGAATATCACTTTAACTCTAGGATCTGCTCTATGAGGAGGAAGGGGGAGAAGGTGGAATTGGCCTGTAAGGATGGGGCCAGATATGAGGCGAGGGCGGTGATTCTCGCTTGCGGGCATTCCGGAAAGGACGTGTATGAGATTTTGCAGTCTGTGGGTGGAGTTTTACAGGCCAAGGGTTTTGCTCTCGGAGTGAGGGTGGAGCATCCTCAGAGTCTGATTAACGAGGCTCAGTACCGAGGAGAGTGGAGGGAAGGCTTTCCTGCTGCAGAGTATTCTTTTGTCCAGCAGGTGGAAGGACGGGGAGTCTTTTCTTTCTGTATGTGCCCCGGCGGTGTGCTCGTGCCTTCTTCGACTGAAAGCCGGAGCATAGTGCTGAACGGAATGTCTAATTCCGCGCGCAGCTCTATATGGGCCAATTCCGGTGTGGTGGTGCAGATTGAGCCCGAAGATGTCGCCGGAGATTCTCCTCTTCGGCTTTTGGATTTTCAGATGCAGGTCGAGAGGGATATGTGGGCTCAGGTTCAGAGTGGCTTTACAGCTCCGGCCCAGAGGATGGTGGATTTTTGTAAGGGGAGGATTTCTTCTGCGCTTCCACGGACTTCTTATGCTCCTGGAATTAAGAGTGTTGCCCTGCACGAGGCTCTTCCCGGGGCTGTGTCTCGCAGGCTTAGAAAGGCTTTTCCTCAGGTAAAAATCAAGGGCTATTATACTAATGAGGCTCTGCTTCTGGGGGTGGAGTCCAGGACTTCTTCTCCAGTTAGAATCCCGAGGAATCCGCAGACTCTCGAGTATGAGTACTTCCCTGGGGTCTATCCTTGTGGAGAGGGTGCGGGTTATGCCGGAGGTATAGTCTCCTCTGCCGTGGATGGAATCAGGGCGGCTGAGAGTATAGCTGAGAGCTTAAAAAATAATTGAGTATATTTGTCCTTCGTGAGGGTAGCTGTGGTCATATTGAATTGGAATACGAAGGATTTTCTAAAGTCTTTCGTGCCTGGGGTTTTGGCTTCCCTTGGGAGTGAAGATGCCCTGTATGTGGCTGACAGCGGATCTACAGATGGCTCTTTGGAGCTTTTGGAGAGGGATTTTCCGGAGGTGATAAGACTCCCCTTGGGAGAGAATCTGGGTTTTACCGGAGGTTATAACAAAGCTTTGTCCCTGATAGATGCGCAGTATTATCTGCTTTTGAATTCGGATATAGAGGTGGAGCAAGATTGGCTTGGCCCACTGCTTCAGCTTATGGAGGAAAAGCCGGAATGTGGAATATGCGCGCCTAAGCTATTGGCTTTGGAAAGAGGGGAGAGTGGGGATTGGCATAAAACTAAACGCTTCGAATACGCAGGGGCGGCGGGGGGCTTGCTGGACTTCTTCGGCTATCCTTACTGTCGCGGCCGGGTGCTCTCTAAGGTGGAGCAGGATACAGGCCGCTATGACCGGAGCGCACGGGTCTTTTGGGCAAGCGGTGCGGCGATGCTTATCCGCAGCAGTTTGTGGAAGAGTCTGGGGGGCTTTGATTCGAGATTTTTCGCGCATATGGAGGAGATAGACCTCTGCTGGAGGGCTCAGAGCCAGGGATATCAGGTGTGGGTGCAGCCGCAGAGCGTGGTCTATCATATAGGAGGCGGGACCTTGCCTTCCACTTCGCCTATGAAGTTGAGGTTGAATTACAGGAATTCCCTTTGGATGCTGAAGAAGAATCTGCCGGCAGCGATAGGCCCCTTCAGGGCTTCCTGCAGGATAGCTTTTCGCTATGTTTTGGATTGGGCCTGCGCCCTGCTTTACTTGCTGAGCGGAAAGAAAGACTATGCGCAGGCGGTCTTTCAAGCTCACAGGGAGTATAAAAGTGTTAATATAAAGCCATTGGAGGCTTTGGTTAAAGTTAAGCCAGGTTCGGGCTTGATATTGTTAGTCAGATTGTTCGGAATAAGATGAAAGTTGTAATTGACGGTGCTGGTGAGATTGGTTCTCATCTTGCAAAATTGTTTTTCAGGGAAGGTAATGATGTGGCTGTCATCGACGATGAAAAGTCGAGACTGGAGGCGCTTTCTGCCTCTGTGGACATAGAACCCGTGGAGGGTGATCCTACCTCTATAAAGGCTTTGACTGAGGCACAGGTAAATAAGGCTGATTTGTTTATAGCCGTATATCCTTATGTGCAGCAGGAAGTTAATATAGTGGCTGCACTTTTTGCAAAGAGTATGGGGGCTAAGACGGTTGTAGCCAGGACTAAAAATCTGGAGTTGCTCTCCAGTAAGAACCGTCAGCTTTTGAAGAATATGGGTTTGGATATGCCATTGTGCCCTGAGAAGATAGCCGCGGAGCAGGTGGTTTCTCAACTTCGCTACAATGCGTCTTCCGATTCTATGGATTTTGCCAAGGGGAAACTTCATATCGGGGCTTTCCGTCTGGATGAAGATAGCCCTATCCTGGATACCAAACTGGTGGATTTTACCACTCATTTCTCGAAGAAAGAGTCTTCGGCTTTCCGAGTTATCGCCATTTCCAGAGATGATACCACGATTATGCCTAAGTTTGACACCAAATTCAAATACGGGGATTTGGTTTACCTGATTATAATGAAGGAGGGGGTCAAGGCTTTGAATGATTATCTGGGCTTGGAGGATTTCTCTGCTTCCAAGGTGATGATTATGGGAGGAGGTTCAGTTGGAGCCATTACCGCTTCTTTGCTTTCCTCCGAGATGTCTTCTGTGAAACTCATAGAGTTAAAACGGGAGCGATGTGTGGAACTTGCTGAGGAAATGCCTGATAATGTGGAGGTTATTAATGGCGATGCGAGGAATACCGATTTCCTTTATGAGCAGGGATTGAGCAGTTCGGATGCCTTTGTCGCCCTTACGGGAAATGATGAGGCGAATATATTGGCCTGCGTGGCTGCGAAAAAGTTCGGGGTGAGCAGGACTGTGGCAGAGGTGGAGAATATGGAGTATGTGAGGTTGGCAGAGGAGATGGGAGTGGATGTGGTGATTAATAAGAAACTCGTCACTGCCAGTCGCATCTATAAACTTACTCTTGGAGATAGGGCAAACTATGTTAGATATATGAGTGGAACCGATGCTGAGGTTTTGGAGTACACGGTTTCTGAGGGCAGTGCCATCACCAAGGGATTGCTTAAGAACATAGATTTCCCTTCGGATGCTGTGATAGGTGGAATTCTTCGTGGAAATGAGGCTTTTATCGCTGTGGGAGACACTCAGGTGCAGGCTGGTGACAGGGTGGCAGTCTTTACTCTTCCATCCTGTGTAAAGGAAGTGGACCGCTTCTTCAAATGATTCTGCCGTTGGTAGGGATGTCAAGACGATTGGCAAGCACATCAACAACGCCTTACGGGAAGAACTCGCCGGAGAATCGGTAGTCGCAAAATTTGCGACACCCAAGAAATATGGCCGAAGAGAGGGATTCGAACAAACTCTTACCGTTTAAATCATGATAGAAACAGATAGACTCATTCTCCGTCCGTGGCTAGACTCCGATGCGGAGGCACTTTTCCGTTACGCTTCCGATCCGGACGTGGGCCCTAGGGCGGGATGGCCGCCGCACAAGGACATTGAAGAGAGCAGGAGAGTGATCCGGGACATCTTCACCAATGACCGCACCTGGGCTGTCACTCTGCGCGAGACCGGGGAGGCGATAGGTTGTATGGGGTACTTCATCCACGGCGAGAGCAACATCACTATAGGGGAGGAGGATGCCGAAATCGGCTACTGGATAGCCAAACCTTACTGGAACCGTGGAATCGCCACTGAAGC